>NZ_JBHSHD010000011.1:0-1855 GCF_042652785.1 Dokdonella ginsengisoli
TGCGTCGAAGCTCGTCGACGCCACCGGCGCCACCGGCTGTTGCGTCATCGCCGACAACACCCGGTGCGTGCTGCCCTGGAAGTCCGTCAGCAGGGTCAGGCGCTTGAGCTGATAGGCCCCGCGACTCACGTCCTGGACGACCAGCACGTTGCCGGCGGTGCGCCGGACCTCCCTCAGCGCGCCCGCGCCGTTGTTGGCCGTGGCGAGGTAGCGGATCTCCGCGCCGCCCACGTAGTGCACCACCGTGCTCGCGCTCTGCGCGAGCGCGCCGTCGTAGTCCAGGCGCCGGACGCGCTCGCGGTTCGGGGCCGCAAGCACCCCGACCGCCCTAAACAACATCGATCAAAAATCACGGTCCGAATAAGCACTTACTTGAAACGCAGTAATATACGTCGCCAGAATCCCCGGGCTTCGGAATTCCTATTGCCAAAACACCGCGATTAGTTGAATACCAGAAAGAGAATATTGGCTTGGCCCTAGGATCATCCAGAGAAGCTAAATCGCTGGGCTCTTTCTCATGCTCGTCAATGTAATCAAGAACGACAATAATATCCACTTTCTCTTTAATCACCCTTGAGTCCACGCCTGACTTTATTTTGATGTATTTCCTATTTTTAAAACTCCAAGAATTTAAGGAATTGTAGCCGTCCGGTATTGCAACCGGAATAATTTCGCTTCCGAGATACCTTGTATGCTTCGTATTGGAGATCGGCAGCCCAGCCTCAAGATAATGATTTACCCTTACACTTCTTAGCTCACTGTCGATTTCCGCACTAGAGCAATCGACTAGAGGAACTCCACGGCTTTGATCTGCGCAATTTTGATAAAGATACGATCCGCCTATTGCTTGACCAGAGATCAGCATTAGCGAGACCAACATTAAATTGCCATAGCTCTTGGAGATCATTTGCCGCACTCCCGGTAGCAATATAGCGCGCCAGAATCTATTCCGCCGGGGTACTGTTGAATAAAATTTCCGGCGAAATTATGCGCCCCGAACTCATTGCCCCAAATGCCAGTTACATGTCCAAATTCATGCGCGGCTAAGAATAACCCTAGCGTCGGTCCAGATTTTAGATACTGATAGTTGTAGCTCTTTGTAATATAGTCGCCTGGCTTTGTGTATTTGCTGAATCCAGCCGTGAACCTTATTAAACTCCCACCGGTGCGTGGATCTCCACCAGCAAACCCTGCTGTCGTTGGAGAGGTGGGATCCTCATAGCCAGGAACATAATTAAAGCTCGTATTGTTGAACTTCTCGATATAACCGGAATTTCCCGACGCCTTCACGGTCTCTCCTAGCATGGCAATAGAAGCATTGATGGAATCTACATCGGAATTCTGTGAGTTCGACAGTGGCCCCACGTATGGATTCAAGCTGAGGTCCGTCACCTCGACTTTCTTATCTAATACCGCACGACTCGATGGATGCCCGAGTTGATTGAACGCAAACCCAAACGCCGCCGTCACCGCCCCATTGGCAAACTTCCCACCCGCGAGCCTCGACGCCGTCCCTCCAATGACCGCTGCCGTGATCGCCTGCGCCGGCACTGAGCGGATATGACCCAGCGCCGGCGACATCGCCTCGCTGAACCCCGCGCTTGCGAATCCGTGCCCGAACCGGCCGCCCTGCATCTCGGCCATCACACCACCGGCCACGCCGTGGCTCAAGGTCTTGGCGGCGTACCCCGAATAGCTCAAGCCGCTGCCGAACGCGTTCTCCCATTCGCCCGCCTGCGCCCATCCGGCACTCTGGAAGTAGCTGCCGATGCCGAAGAACACGCCCGCGCTCACCGCACCGGCCACCGCTCCACGCATTGAGCCTGTCTGTATCGCCCCCGCTGCAAAGCCCCCC
>NZ_JBHSHD010000012.1:0-47654 GCF_042652785.1 Dokdonella ginsengisoli
TGCGTCGAAGCTCGTCGACGCCACCGGCGCCACCGGCTGTTGCGTCATCGCCGACAACACCCGGTGTGTGCTGCCCTGGAAGTCCGTCAGCAGGGTCAGGCGCTTGAGCTGATAGGCCCCGCGACTCACGTCCTGGACGACCAGCACGTTGCCGACGGTGCGCCGGACCTCCCTCAGCGCGCCCGCGCCGTTGTTGGCCGTGGCGAGGTAGCGGATCTCCGCGCCGCCCACGTAGTGCACCACCGTGCTCGCGCTCTGCGCGAGCGCGCCGTCGTAGTCCAGGCGCCGGACGCGCTCGCGGTTCGGGCCATAGGCGAAGCCCACCCGCGCACCCGTGTCGTTGTGCACCAGGTCCACCGCCTGGTCGGCGGCGTTGTAGGTGATCTTGCGCACCTCACGGCCGGTCGATGTATCCACCTGACGCACGACGTTGCCGTTCTTGTCGTAGCACTGACCGGTCGTGCCGACTTCGCTGAGCGCGTGTGGTCCGGGGAAGGCGCCCGAGCCGCAGCCGTTCGGCCGCGTTCCGTAGACGTAGGTGCCCACGTCGGTCTTGCTGGTGAGGTTGCCGTCCAGGGCGTAGCTGTGAGAGCGGGCGTAGAACGTAACTCCGCCCGCGGTGACCGCGCTGGTGGTCAATCGTTGGAGGCGGTCGTAGTGGAACTCCTCGTTCAGCACCTGCATCGAGGTGGAGTCGATGCGCTTGTCCAGGTTGCCGAGCAGGTCGTAGGAGTAGTGGATGTCCTGCAGAACCCCCGCCGTCGGCGACTGCGCCAGCAGACGTTCCAGCCGTCCCGTGTTCGGGTTGAATTCGCGCGTCTGCGTGTACTCCGAGCCGGCGGCACCTTGCTCGCGCTCCACCTGCCCGCGCGCGTTCAGCGCCTCGATCTGTCGATACACGATGAAGCGGCCATCGCTGGTCGGATAGGCCGAGCGCACCTGGCGCAGGTAGCCGCCGTTCACTCCCGGCACCGCGTCGGCGCCGTCGCTGTACACCTGGCGCTCGCCCGTCCACGGCTGACCCGGCGCCTGGAACAGGGACTGGAACGGACGGCCAAACGCGTCGAACACCCATTTCTCGGTATAGCTCTTGCCGTCCAGCGTGGTATCCCGCCGCTGCGGCCGCCCCAGGTCGTCATAGGCCAGCAGGCGCGTGACCTGCCCGTTGGACTCCTGCGCCAGCGCGCCCTTGCCGCTGAGAGCGGTGTCGTAGGTCCACGTCGATTCCGACTCCGTCACGCCCGCGCTGGTGTAGTCGCGACGCCGCCATACCCGGCCGCGACCGTCGTATTCCTGCGTCGTGTAGGTACCTTGAGGGCTGGTCTGCCGGATGACCTCGCCGGCGCCGTTGACCCGATAGACCCACAGCCCGGACCCGGCATCCGGATCCAACATCGTCTTCTTGCGCCCCAGGCTGTCGTAGGTCATCGACGTGACCTGGCTGCCGCGACGAACCTCCTCCGGATTGCCGCCGGCGTCGTAGCGCGTGAGCACCTCGAAGTTGTTGGCGTCGATCGTCCGCACCACTTCGCCCAGGGCGTCCTTGAACTCGATCTTCGTCTGGACCGCACCGGATTTGTTCGGCGGCAACGTCGTGGTGGTCTTCAAGCCGGCATAGGCGATCGTCGTCGTCGCGCCGGTCCCCGTGTGATAGACGCTGGTCGGGCGGTCGAGCGCGTCGTAGGTGGTTTCCGTAAAGGGAATCGAGGCGGTCACGGAGGAGTGCGCATACAAGCCGGTATCACGGGCGAAATACGGATCGGACTGCCGCGACACGTTGCCGTGATCGTCGTACTGCACGATGGATCCCACCCAGCTGTTGGCGGCGAAGCCTTGCGTGAGCGTGATCGTCGGGCGGCCCAGCCGGTCGTAGAACGCGATGCCGGCCGGCGCGCCAACCTTGGTCGTCGTTGCGCGATAAACCAGGCCCATGTTCTGCGGGCACGGCACGGTGGGCGTCCCGGCCGGAAGGCCGGTTCTCTCGCAGAAGCGTGCGTCCCAGCGCGTCGAGGAACCGTCCGCAGTCCAGGTGTAGCGCTTTCGGCCCAGCGCGCCGTAGCGGATCTCCGAGCGGACTGCGTTGACGTCCGTCAGCTGCGTGGGATCGCCCGCGGCATTGCGCGCTCCCACCCTGGAGGCGACTTTCTGCGCCGCCACGGCACCGAGGCCGCTGGAGAACAGCTCCGACGATTCGTCCACGAAACGGCCGGAGGAGTCGTAGGTCGTCCAGCTATGCCGCATGACCTGCCCTTCCGTGGCCGGGTGGAACGAATAGGCGTTGCTTCCGGACCCGTCCTGCAGACGGCACTGCTGCTCCGGAATCGTCGTGCTGCAGGCGAAGGTCTTGGTTCGATTTCCAAAGACGGAGTCGTAGTAGTAGTACTTGGCGACGGCAGGGACCTGAGCGTCGACCGGCCCATCCGGTGAAGCTCCGGAGACACCCTCGACTTTTTCCGACGCCAGCCGTCCCTTGTCGTCGTATCCGAAGCTGGACCTTCGGGCATTGGAACTGATGGTCGTCGCACTGCCCTCCTTGGTTACGCGCGTCGTGACCACCGAGGCAGTCCTCAGCCGGCCCAATCGCCAGTTCGACTCGGTGTTGTCGTAGGCGAACTTGCTCGCCGTCGTCACGGTGACCTTGTCGTCGCTCTTGCTCGTCTTGCCGGCCTTCGGGTTGCCGTAGCTGTCGTAGTCGGCCAGCAGGAATTCGGCGGTTTCCGAACTGACCGGGCCCGCATTCGCCCCGCCGACCAGGTCGTAGTGGCTGATCTGGGATTGCAGCCGCGCCAGGAAGATCGGAGCGACCGAGGTGCTCAGCGAGCGCCGATCCCGTTCATCGGGTTCCAGCCAGACGCCTGAGCAGGGGGACCCCGAAGGCTCGGTGTTGGGGTCGGGTTCCGACTGGGGAATCTCCATGCCTTCCACGAAGGTCCCCACCACCCGATCCGCGCAGATGCCCGTCAACGCGCCGACCTGGCTACTCTTGCGCCATTGCCACGTATCGGAAGCGCTCCGAATGAGGCGCGTCGTATTGGTGATGTCGCGCAAATCGGAATCGCAGCTGGCCAGGCCCGTCGTGCACGGCGGCGTATAGGGCATGCATTGCGTGGAATCTGCTGTCTGCACCCCCCGGGAGGCCGGATTCTGCCCACCCGCGCACGCGTCCCCCGGGAACCCCAGAGTGTCCAGATTTCGGGTTTCGGTGAAGTCGGGCAGGCCCGAATAGGGAAACCTCTGCTGGTAGTGCGAATTGACCTCGATGCTGTTTTGCACGTCGTACGACGTCACGCGCCGGAAACCCAGCGATCCGCGCCCACCGGCCTGGACTTTCAGCCCCGCGTAGCGATAGAGCATCTGGGATTCCGCACTGCCGCTGCTCTGCGTGGGTGCGCTGCTGGTCACGCTGCGCACCACGTAGTTCGGGCTGGCGACGTCGAACACCGGTGAGCCACGACCCGACGTCGTCAAGGGCGCATCGTAGTCGCGCCGGTAGACCGAGGAGAACGTCAGCGGCGCATAGTCGATCGTCGTCTTGGCACCGAAGCCATTGGTGATTTCCGTCACCACGCCGCGCGGTTTGTGGTGGCCTTTGGATCGCTGGAGTTTCCAGTCACGATCGCCGAGCTTGAGCTTGAGGCTGTCCACCGCACCGTCGCCGTCGAAATCGCCCATGGCCTGCGTCCAACCGGGTTGCGGCACCTTGTAGCTCGTGTTCGCGCCGCCAGTCCAATTGTCTCCGCGCCACAGGCGCACGGTGTACGTTTCACGGCCTTGCGCCCCTTCCTTCTCCCACCAGTCCAATTTGCCGTCGCCATCGAAGTCCAGCAGTTGCAGCGTGTTGTGGTCCGTGACCGTTCCGTCGGGGTCCAGACTGTCGATCACACGAAGGTCCCGGTCGGCGGCATAGGGGCCGCCCAGGCGGTAGCGCCACTGGGCGTCCTTGGTCGGCCGATAGACGAGATCGGCCAATCCATCGCCATTCACGTCGAGCGTGCGCACCCGCGGGGCAGGATTGTCGTGGTTTGGGTTGTCCTCTTCGTCGTAGACGTCGCCATAGATCGCCGGCAAAGCGCCAAACGGACGCGCTGCCTGGAACACGAATGGCCCCGCGTTCGTCTGGACGCCCTTGGCGAGGAAGATCTGCAGGTCGATCTCGTTCCATCCTCCGCAGCCCACGCCACCGACCCGTTGCGCGTTGACCAGGAAACGCAAGTCCGCGCGCCCATCGCCGTCGAAATCCGTGGCTTGGCTGTAGTTTTCTTCCGTGCGCGTCAGATCCCCCGGCACATAGCAGGTGTTGGGGTCTTCTCCGATGGGGTTGCCTGATTCGTTCAAGAATTGCGTTGGCAGGACCTGGAATTGGTATGGCGCGCTGCTGACGCCTGTCCGCCGCATGAGCGCGACCCAGAACGCGCCGTCATTGGCGCGGAAAAGCAGATCCGACATTCCGTCTCCGTCGACGTCGGCCAGCATGCTGCTGCCGAGGGCGCGGAGGGTTCCGTTGGGCGAGGGCGGCAGGGCCGCGAGTCGATTGGCCCATTTCGTCACTTGACCGGGGCTTAGATCCACCCAGAACAGGACGTGCTCCTGGGTCTCCAAGCCGGCACCGGTGGACAGTCGGAGCTTCCAGTTCATCCGTGTGGGCTCCGGGCACGAATTACTTCCCGGCGGACAGCATTGCACTTCACCGCAACTGGCATAGGCGAACAGCAGGTCATCCCGCCCATCACCGTTGAAGTCGAGCACCTCCCAGAGGCCGCCGTTGTTGTACCCGTCCGGGAACAGGGAGGCGCTGGTGAACACTTCCCGCAATGTCGGCGCGCCGGATCCCGCGTCACCGGTGAACGCGCTGATGTGCAATCGCGCGTTGTCGTTGCCGTTCGGACTGCTGGTCCACCACAGATCCGTGCGCCCATCGCCGTTCAGGTCCCCCAGCTTGTAGTAGCCGCCGGCGTTGGCCGCCAACGTCGCGGTGCCTTCAAAATCATCGGTGGGCGCCAAAGCGAAACTCCACGTCAACGTCGTGGCGGGATAGCAGACCCCACCTTGGCTCGAGCACTCCTTGAGCGAGGTCAGAATGGGGCGGGTACGCGACCAGGAGGGGATGTAGGGATCGGTTACCGTCGTGTTGTAAGACGGCTCGTAGTAGCGAAGCGTGCTGCCATTGGCGGCCTTGATCTCGATACCACTGATCAACTTGGATTGCTGATGCGGGCCGAGCAGCGAGTAGGCCACGTCCCTGCGTGTCGTCGAATCCATGTACCGGAACGTCACACTGCCTCCGCTGTAGGTGACGTTCTCCAGATAGCGTTCTCCCGCACCGCTGGCGGCGCTGTACTGGAAGGCAATCGCGTTGCCGGCCACATCCCTCAGCTGAGTCAGCAACCAGCCTTGCGCCGTGATCCGGCGGCCAGGGATGGGTTGAGGCTCGACGAATCCGTTCTCTCCTGGAATTCCGCTGGTCGACGTATTGCCCTTCACGGCGACGCCGGACACCGTTCCCGCTGCACCGCCATACGTGCGTACGCTGCCGTCCTTCCCTTCCACGGTGAACATGAAGCCCGTCGCATCGTGGTCCTGGACATTCGGATTCTGGATGGCGGTCAGCGTGATGCGCTGGAACGTCTCGATCTCGGTGCGATAGATCGCGCCGGCCTGGCGATGGGGCGATCCACCGACCCATAGCAGGCGTTGACCGTCCAGACAGAACTGGTTGGGATCGGCGCTGGGTTTGCCCGCGTCGCCCGCTTCCGCGCTGGGTCGGCAAGGCAGGATGGCGGAGGCGCCTTCCAAGGAGAAGCCGGTGCCGAGCGAGCCATCCGAACCGCTGCTGTTGTAGACCAGAGCCATCGACGGCGACAGTCCACCCGCTCCCGCGGGCACCGCCAACGGAATGCGATAGACGGCATTGCCGCCCTCGTCGACGCGGAACTCGCCAGCGATCGCGCCGACCTGGTCGGACTCGGTGTCGAGCGTGGGCACCACGAACGCTGCGGGACTGGTGCGCGGCTCCTCATTGCCGGTGTTCGAGTCGCCCTCCTCCGTGTCGAGCTTGCCGACAATCTCGGGCGTGATCGCGTGCAGGACCTCGTTGATCATCAGCTCGTAGTGGACGCGCTCGCCCGGCGCGAGATGCTCGACCGCGCAGGCACCTGCACAGGCGTCCTGCGGCAGGGCCGGGATCTGGGTGCGGCCGCCACTGACGTTATCGACGCGATAGGCCTTCGCTGCCGCCACCGAATTCCAGCGCACGGTGATCGAACAGGTCGGCGCGTCGCCCAACACCGTGCAGCCAGTAGCGTTGCCGTCGATCGTGAAGCTGCTGGTCGCCGTCGCCACCACCGGGGTCTGCGCCACGTTGCTGACGCCCCACATGACGACGTAGTACACGTTGCTGCCGACCGGCAGGTTGTCGATGGCGGCTCCGTCCGCCGTGGGCGTGATCCGTACGCAATCGGCGCTGCTCGCCGTGCACTTGCCGCCCGGCGCTCCGACGTTCATGCGGTAGATCGTCGCTCCCTCCGCAGCGATCCAATTGACGGTGACCGGACAACTGGTCTGTCCCAGCGGAAGCGATACCGGGCACACCCTCGGCGTTGCCGTGATGGAGGCCCTGACCGTGATCGTCGGATTGGGCGAGGTATCGCTCAGCGGCGTCGCAGCGCGACGCAAGGCGTAGTACACCCAAGGGCCGTTGCCCGTGCCCTGGACTTCGATCGTGTCCTCCACGTCGGTGCCATTGGCGACGCCATTCCTCAACAGCCCGGCACCTTGCCAATGTTGCCCGTTGTCCACGCTGGTGAATCGCTGGACGACGATCAGATTGCTGCCGTCCGGGTCCGGTGTCCTCCAATTGACCTTGACCACACATTTGCTCGTGTTGCTGCCTGGCACCGGTACGAGCAAGCATCGATTGGACGCCGTGATGGTGCTGTAGCGAGCGCTGACACTGACTTCGGACATGAACTTGCCGTTGTTCTTGAGCCGGTACTTGAGAAACTCCCCGTCGCTCAGAGTGTCCGTGTAGGCCCCCCAGGGCGATGTACTCACCAAACCTCCATCGCCCCCGTGCGACACCAGCGCATTGGATGCCTGGCTCACGCGCTCGACTGTCGTACCGATCATTGAGTTCCACTGCAGGGTCACGTCGCAAGACGACGTCGGCGTGAGCAAGTCGCACGTTGTTCGACTTGGGACGATGATCTGCGATTCTTCTGCCATGCGGACCGGGCGGCAGATGTCAGTGCCAAGATTGCAGCCGGCCGTACTGGCGTCAGGCACATAACTTGGCCACGAGGGCGGCCAGTCGATGCTGGGCAGATTGGGAGACGATGTCGAACTCGATAAATCGGCCTTCAGGCCGATGACCCCTTGTCGAGCGGTGTGAAACGCGCGCCCGAAGAAGTGCCCGTTCTGCAAGGGACTGGCCTTGGCCAGAACGGTCGGGGTTACGCAGTTCGGTCCGGTGCACTCCTCGGTAATGAGATAGTTGGCGGTCAGATACGAAATCTCCACCACCGTCGACTCATAGTCCGACGGAGCTTTGTCCTTCCAGAGAGTTGATGGTTCGTTCGGATAGGGCCCCATCTGTGCATACAGCCACAGTGGCCTGCGCTTGGCGTTGACGTTGTGGTGGGTATAGATATCCAGTCCATAGAACTGTGCATACCCGATCTTGAAGCCCGGCTTGTTCGGGTTGTCGGGAAAGCCCGCATCGCTGGGAACGCAGTCAACGACGGGGGCTCCGGGCGCGCACACCGCCAGCTCGGTCGCGGTGACTTGATGCGCGACGATCTGATAGCCCGGGACGGACGGATCGTTCCAGATGCCCGAGATGGCTCCCTGTGCCGTCAGGTCCGGTGGAGCGGCCAACGTCGGCGGCGGGGCCAGGAGATCCGGCCCACGCAGCGATGCCGGTGGTGTGTCCGAGCCGAACAGATAGATGCATTGCGTAGCCCCGAAGCTCCCCGCTGTCGTGCCGTCCTCCTTGTTGTCTGCGTACCACGTCCACCTCACGGAGGCCCGTGTGGCGCTGTTGGAAGGAAAGACGATGTCGACCCGCCCGACCTGCGGTCCAAGATCGGTGACATTGAAGCGCGGCCGCCGCAAAGCGGCGCTATAGACGACGGTCCCGTCCTGATCCTCACCAGCACCGTACACTGCTGGATCCGAGATGAGCCACGTCGCTCCTCCACCGATCTTCGGGTAGTAGGTATGCCACACCACCTGCATCTGGTTGCCCTTCGCTGGGGTCCAGAGCTTGAAGAGTGACCAGGATGTACTCGGCTGATTGGGTGACGCCCAGGCGCCACTGACGGGATCGCCCGGGTCGTTTTGCGGAGGCATGACCGAGGGGCAGTTCAACAGTTCCGTTGTCAGGCTCTGAAAGTCGGGCTCATCGACCTCATCGTCCTTCTCGCTCGCCTGCGTTGTCGTTCCGACCGGACTCGGCTCCGTGTTGATCCAAGCCAACGAAGCGTCCATCCAGGGCGCCCCCACGCCCGGGGCCGCACTGGCGGCCGCCCACGCTGCCTCGGCATCACGCAAGGAGGCGGCGGCCAAGGCGGCCGGTGTGCCGGCGGCGGCGTCCGCTATCGGCGGCTCGTTGGATGCCCCGGGGGACAGCGACACGCTCGCCGTATCCGTCCGCTCCGCACCGATCCACCCCAAGGCCCAACTGGCCGAACCCACGATCGCCATTGCAGCGAACGCCCACACCGCCCCCGCCTTACGCTTGATCACTACCGCCCCTTCTGTCCGTTATTGCCTACACGCACGTCAGCACTGCCTGATCCGGGTACCGCTGCGCTGTCGATTGCCGATCCGGATCGCTCTGGGAATCGAAGAATCCATGGGAATGGGTACCCGCCACGCGACGAACGCGCGAGTTCGCACAAGGAAGGAAGCCGTACGGAGACTGTGCGGCAGGTCAGCCAGCACAGCGCGTCGTCGCTGAGCGCCGCCTGCCGACACGCAACGAGAAACCGCCTCGCGATCCGGCAAAGGAGCACGCCATCGACACGAAGTGGATTTGCTGCAGGTCTAGACAGCCGGCCTCACGGCCCGGCCACCCCACGCACGCCTTGAGATCCCCAGAGACACCCCTGTCCCGTTACCCCACCCATTTTCAGTTTCCTGAAAACCCACAGTCTGCGGATCGGCGCATCGCCTTTGGCGTGCTCGATCGGCGCGCGAGTATCGAAGGAAGTTGGCCTTCCCGCAATCTCACACATTCGCAAGGACCATGCACATTTTCGTACGTTCCCGCCCGCTCGGATAGCTCGGCAGGCGGGCTATCCGGTCGCGAGTATCGGGACGTGCACGGCGGCGCTCTATGGCAGATTTCGGATTTTCGTGTAGGACATCGGCGCGACCGGTGTACGAAATTTCGTACACGGCGGTCAGGGAGCATCCGTGCGCAGGCCGGCGATGAGAGTGATCTCGTGCGGGTGAGCCCTTGCGCGACGGGGCAGGTCAGCCCCTTCTACGCCTGCGTACCGAACCGACGTCGGTCAACGCATTCGGCCAACGTTTCATCAGTGATCCGCTCCGAGCGTTTGGACCTTCCCATAGCGATCTCCGCGAGACATTGAGGGGGTCCGTGGGGGATGAAATCGGGGAAGCGCCGAGAACGGCGAACTTCCCACACCTGCCCGCACAGAAAGCCTGCGCTACCGTGGGATGGACTGGGCTGCGGTGAACCAAACCGCCTGCCTGAAACGCTGATTCTTCACACCACATTGGATGGCAAGGCACGGTATGGAAAATCACTCCAAATTTTGGACCTGTTCGCGCATCTGCTCGATCAGCACCTTGAGCTCGACCGCGGCGTTGGTCGTGCGCGGGTCGGCCGCCTTGGAACCGAGCGTGTTCGCCTCGCGGTTGAACTCCTGCATGAGGAAGTCGAGCCGGCGGCCAACCGCTTCCTTCAGGCCGAAGATGCGGCGCGCCTCGGCTACGTGTGCGGTCAGGCGGTCGAGTTCCTCGTCCACGTCAATGCGCTGCAGCTGCAGCACGACTTCCTGCTCGATTCGGCCGGGCTCGAGCGGCTGTTTCAGCTCGGCCAGCCGCGTGTCGAAACGCGCGCGCAACGCGGCGCGCACCTCGGGCAGGTGCGTGCGCACGTCGGCGACGATGCGCTCGATGCCGTCCAGCCGCTCGCGCAGGAAGCCGCCGAGGCGCTCGCCTTCGCGTCCGCGCGCGGCGGTCATGTCGTCCAGGGCGGCGTCGAGCACCGCCAGCGCCTTCTCGCGCAGCGATTCCAGATCCGTACCGCGCTCGATCAGCACGCCCGGCCAGCCCAGCAGGGACGTGAATTCGACCTGCATCTGCGGAAACTTCGCCGCCATCGCCTGTGCCGCCTCGGCCAGGTGGCCGACGCGCTCCTGGTCGATCGCGATCGACGCGGCGCCGACGGCCGGCCTCCAGCGCAGGCCCAGGTCGACCTTGCCGCGCGCGAGCCGCGCCGCGACGCGCTCGCGCATCACCGGCTCGAGCGAGCGCAGCTCGTCGGGCAGGCGCAGGCCCAGCTCCAGATAGCGGTGATTGACCGAGCGCAGCTCGATCGCCAGCGTGCCCTGGCCGTCGTCGGCCTCGGCGCTGGCAAAGGCGGTCATGCTGCGCAACATGGGCGTATCCCGGAACGAAAGGGCCGCAATGGTAAACTGCGCGGCTTCGATCCCAAAGCATAAGTCTCCCGCATGAGCCTCGCCCGCCCCTCCGGCCGCCGCGCCGACCAACTGCGCCCGGTCAGCATCGAGCGCCACTACACGCGTCACGCCGAGGGTTCGGTGCTGGTCGCGTTCGGCGACACGCGCGTGCTGTGCACGGCCAGCGTCGAGGAAAAGGTGCCGCCGTTCCTGCGCGGCAAGGGCGAAGGCTGGGTCACGGCCGAGTACGGCATGCTGCCGCGCGCGACCGGCCAGCGTACGCAGCGCGAAGCCGCGCGCGGCGGCCAGGGCGGCCGCACGATGGAGATCCAGCGCCTGATCGGCCGCGCCCTGCGTGCCTGCGTCGACCGCCACGCGCTCGGCGAGCGCACGATCACCCTGGACTGCGACGTGCTGCAGGCCGACGGCGGCACCCGCACCGCGGCGATCACCGGCGCCTACGTGGCCCTGGTCGACGCGGTGAACTGGCTGCGCTCGCGCAATGCGATCAAGCGCGATCCGGTCTTCGGCGCCGTCGCCGCGGTTTCGGTCGGCATCTGGCAGGGCACCCCGGTGCTCGACCTCGACTACGCCGAGGATTCGGCCTGCGACACCGACATGAACGTCGTCATGAACGACGGCGGCGGTTTCATCGAGGTGCAGGGGACGGCCGAGGGCCACGCCTTCCGCCGCGAGGAACTGGATGCCCTGCTCGCGCTGGCTTCGGCCGGCGTGACCGAGCTGTGCGCGAAGCAACGCGAGGCTCTGTCGAGGTGAACCGCCACATTGCCTATATCGCGCTGCTGGTGCGCGACTACGACGAAGCGATCGCATGGTTCGCGCAGGCGCTCGGCTTCGTGCTGGTCGAGGACAGCGACCTCGGCGGCGGCAAGCGCTGGGTGCGCGTCGCACCGGACGCGGACGCCGCGTTCCAGCTGCTGCTGGCGCGCGCGACGACACCCGAGCAGGGGGCCGCGGTCGGACGCCAGCACGGCGGCCGGGTCGGCTTCTTCCTGCACACCGACGACTTCGCGCGCGACCATGCGCGCCTCGCCGCCGCCGGCGCACGCATGGACGCGGCGCCGCGCCACGAGGCCTACGGCACCGTCATCGTGTTCGAGGACCTCTACGGCAACCGCTGGGACCTGATCGGGCCGCCCCAATGAAACTCGTCCTCGCCAGCGGCAACCACGGCAAGCTGGCCGAGATGCGCGAGATCCTCGCCGGGCTCGACATCCAACTCGTCGCGCAGAGCGAGCTGGGCGTCGCCGACGCCGAGGAAACCGCGACGACCTTCGTCGAGAACGCCCTGCTGAAGGCGCGCCACGCGGCGCGCGCGACCGGGCTGCCGGCGCTCGGCGACGATTCGGGAATCTGCGTCGACGCCCTCGGCGGCGCGCCGGGCCTGTACTCGGCACGCTACGCCGGCGCGCACGGCGACAGCGGCGCGAACATCGCCAAGCTGCTCGACGCGCTGCGCAACGTCGACCAAGCGCAGCGCACCGCGCATTTCCATTGCACGATCGCGCTGCTGCGCAGCGCCGACGATCCCGCCCCGCTGCTCGCGCACGGGCGCTGGGACGGCCGCATCCTCGCCGCGCCGCGCGGCGCGCACGGCTTCGGCTACGACCCGGTGTTCTTCGATCCGGCGCTGGGACGAGGCGCCGCCGAACTCGACCCGGCGACGAAGAACCGCGTCAGCCATCGCGGCCAGGCACTGGCGCAGCTGCGCGCCCTGCTCGAACGCGGCGTCTGAGCCGCCGCGGCTGTCCGCCGTCCCGCCATGCCGATGATTCCGCCGCCGCTGTCGCTGTACGTGCACATCCCGTGGTGCGTGCGCAAATGCCCGTACTGCGATTTCAATTCGCACGAGCGCGGCGGCGCGCTGCCGGTCGACGCCTACGTCGAGGCGCTGCTGGCCGATCTGGATCGCGACCTGCGCGAGCATGCGGCGGCGATCGGCGCCCGGCCGCTGCACAGCGTGTTCTTCGGCGGCGGAACGCCGAGCCTGTTCGCGCCGCAGGCGATCGCGCGCATCCTCGACGGCGTCGCCGCGCGCATCACGCTGCCGCGCGACGCCGAGATCACGCTCGAGACCAATCCCGGCACCGTCGAGCACGGCCGCTTCGACGAATACCTGAGCGCCGGGGTCAACCGCATCAGCTTCGGCGTACAGAGCTTCGACGACGACAAGCTGCGCCGGCTCGGCCGCATCCATTCCGCCGCAGAGGCCGAGCGCGCCGTGAAGCTGGCGCAGGACTCGGGCCTGACCAATCTCAATCTCGACCTGATGTACGCGCTGCCGGAGCAGACGCCGGACGGCGCGATCGCCGACGTCGAACACGCAATCGCGTTGCGGCCGGCGCACGTCTCGCACTACCAGCTCACGCTCGAACCCAACACGCTGTTCGCGGCGAAGCCGCCGCCGCTGCCCGACGAGGACAGCGCATGGGACATGCAGGAAGCCTGTCAGGCGCGGCTCGCCGCCGCCGGCTACGCGCAGTACGAGGTGTCGGCGTACGCGCGAGAGGGGCGCGCATGCGCGCACAACCTCAACTACTGGCGCTTCGGCGACTATCTCGGCATCGGCGCCGGCGCGCACGGCAAGCTCGGCGACGCGCGCGCGGACTCGATCGTGCGCACGACCAAGCTGAAACTGCCGCGCAGCTATCTCGAGCGCGCTGCACGCGGCGAGGCATTCGGCGGCGCGAATCCGGTACCGGCTGCGGAGCGGCCGTTCGAGTTCATGCTGAACGCGCTGCGCCTGAATGTCGGCGTCGACGCCGACCTGTTCGAGGCGCGGACCGGCCTGCCGCTGACCGCGATCGCCGCCCCGCTCGAACGGGCGCGCCGGCGCGGCTGGCTGGTCGACGACGACACCCGCCTGCAGCCGACCGCCGACGGCCGGCGCTTGCTCAACGATCTGCTTCAACTCTTTCTCGGAGCGACCTGATGCTCGAGACGATCACCATCGACTGCCCCTACTGCGGCGAGCGCTACGCCACGCAGGTCGACCTCTCGGCGGGTTCGCAGAGCTACGTCGAGGACTGCGCGGTGTGCTGCCGGCCGATCGAGATCGCCGTGCGCGTGGACGAGGACGGCGAGCTGCTCGGCGTGGACCTGCGCACCGATCGCGATTGAACCGCACCGGGGCGGCGACTACACTGCGCGCCGCCGCAGGTGCCCCGCCGCGGACCATCGCGCCGGGGTGAAACGGGAAGTGGGTGAGATGGGTTTCCGGCGATCGTTCCCGATCGCGGAAACAGGGAGCGATCCGCTCCCGCCGTCGATGCCCACGCTGCCCCCGCAACGGTAGGCGAGTCCGACTCGATCCAATGCCACTGCCGCATCCGCGGCGGGAAGGCGATCGAGTCGACGCGCCGGAAGGCTCCGCGACCCCGGTCGCAGACTCTTCCGACGCGTCGCTCGCGAGCCCGGAGACCGGCCTGCGCTCTCGTCGTTCGTGCCCGGGCAACTCCCGCCGGCGCGACGACGATCAGCTCCAGGCGTTGCGGCGGGCAACGGACGGGCACGGGCGTCCGTCGTCGTGCGCGTTCCTCCTCCACAGCCTGGCCACGCGGGTGTGCGACAGGAGGAAACCCATCATGCTTCGCCGTTCCATGCTTTTCATCGCGCTTTCCGGCGCACTCTGCGCAAACGCCAGCGCCGACGAGGAACAACTGCAGCCGACCGTGCAGGTGACCGCTTCGCGCGTCGCCGAGACGGTCGATTCGGCCCTGGCCGACGTCAGCGTCATCACGCGCGAGGACATCGACGCCAGCGTCGCACGCGACGCGATCGATCTGCTCCGCCTCGAAGCCGGCGTCGACCTGTACCGCACCGGTGGCGCCGGCCAGCAGACCTCGCTGTTCCTGCGCGGCACCAACTCCAACCAGGTGCTGGTACTGATCGACGGCGTGCGCGTGTCCTCGCAGAACACCGGCGCATTCGCGTTCGAGCAGCTGCCGCTCGACACAGTCGAGCGCATCGAGATCGTGCGCGGTCCACGCGCCAGCTACTGGGGTTCCGACGCGATCGGCGGCGTGATCCAGATCTTCACGCGCAAGCTGGAAGGTCCGCGCGTGGCGCTCGGCTACGGCAGCTACGGCGACGCCGACGGCAGCGCCGGCATCGGCCACTGGAACGGCACGGACGGCTACAGCGTGCAGGTCGGCGCGCGCCACGTCGGCGGCTTCTCGGCGACCAACCGCCGCATCTGCAACGGGCCGGACGACCCGTTCTGCATCTTCAACCCCGACGACGACAGCTACCGCAACAAGAACTTCACCGGCCGCGCCGCGCACGCATTCGGCAGCCAGGTGCTGTCGGCCTCGCTGTACCGCAGCCAGGCCGAAGTGCAGTTCGACCAGGGCTACTCGGACGTCATCGAGCAGTCCGGCGGCGTCAACCTCGAGGGCGCGCTCGGCGAGAACTGGAACCATCGCCTGGCCTTCGGCAACTCGCGCGAGGATCTGGAAACCCCGGCGTTCACCACGCTGCACCGCACGCGCCGCAACAGCCTGCTGTGGCAGAACGAGTTCCGCCTGGACGAACACCAGCGCCTGGTCGCCGGCGTGGATTTCGTGCGCGAGAAGGGCGAGACGCGCGACACCTTCAGCGGCACCACCGTCTACGAACGCGAACGCGACAACCGCGCCGCGTTCGGCGGCTGGCGCGGCGACTTCGGCGCACTCGACACCGAGATCGCGCTGCGCCACGACGACAACGGCGATTTCGGCGGCGCCACCACCGGCTCGCTGGCGCTGGGCTGGCGCTTCAGCCCGCTGCTGCGCGCCTACGCCAACGTCGGCCGCGGCTTCCGCGCGCCGACCATGAACGAGCTGTTCCATCCCGGCTACGGCGGCTACTTCGCCGGCAATCCGGACCTCGACCCGGAGCGCTCGCGCAGCGCCGAGGTCGGCGTCGAGTTCGCGCCCGACGCGAACCAGCGCTTCAAGGCCAACCTGTACACCGCGCGGGTCAAGGACCTGATCAGCTTCACCGGTCCGCAGAACCGCGCCGAGAACATCGCCAAGGCCGAGATCGACGGCGCCGAGTTCGAGTACCAGCTCAAGCTCGACGCCTGGTCGCTGCGCGCCAACTACACCTGGATGGACGCGCGCAACGGCGACACCGACCAGCCGCTGCTGCGGCGGCCGAAGCAGAAGGTCACCGGCGTGATCGAGCGCTCGTTCGGCGAACGCTGGCGCGCCGGCGCGGAGATCGTCTACGCCGGGCGCCGCGACGACGTCGGCGGCAGCGGAACCGTCGACCTGGCCTCCTACACGCTGCTCAACCTGCGCGCCGGCTTCACCCTCAGCCCGGACTGGAGCCTTGCCGCCCGCGTCGAGAACCTGACCGATCGCGACTACGAACTGGTGCGTGGCTACAACACGACCGGGCGCTCCGGCTTCCTCGAGGTGATCTGGCAGCCGTCGCGTTGATGTGACGTGATGTGACACGGCCGCCGCAGGACGCGGCGGCGTGCCAGAATAGCCCCCGTCCGGACGGCCTCCGCCCGGACGCAGGGGGCGCTGGGCCGCGCGATGCGTGCCCGGCGTAAACGAGGATCTCGTCCGGCGGCGCCCGCCCGTGCGTCGCCGCAGGGAGAAGGACGATTCGCGACTACGGCGCAACGCTTGCTTCGCTGTCCCAGCGAACCGACCTGCCGCCGCGGGTACGCGCGGCGCTCGACGATCTGCTGCGCACCGCCTGCGCGCATTTCGGAGCCGCTCTGCCGCAGGCCCTGGACGAGATCGATCGCGCGCTGTTCAAGCTGGCCGAGCGCGCCGCCAGCAACGCGCAGCAACAGACCCTGTTCGAAAGCCTGGGCGAGCTGAGGCGCAAGCGCACCGACCTCGTGCCGCGTTTCCTGCAGCACGCCGAATCGACTCTGGCGCGGCTGCGCAGCGGTGCGCCTCCGCAGGCACCCGCTCCGCTCCCCACGCCCGCGCTCGAACTGGTCGATCCTTCGGTGCTCGAGGAAGACCTGGCCCTGCGCGAGATCGCCGGCAAGTCGGAGATCCGCAACAGCCAGGCGCTGTACGCGATCGCGCACCGGTTGGGCGTGCTCGGCGCGACCCCGGCGCTGCCCTACGAAGTGCTGCCGCTGGGGCCGGCGCGACTGGTGGAGGCATTCCGTCACGCGCTCGGCGATCTGGACTTCGGCGTCGAAAGGCGCGTGCATGCCTGCCGCATCTTCGATCGCACGGCGATGGCGACGCTCGGGCGCTTCTACGAGACGATCAACGCGCAGCTCGCGGCGCGAGGCATCCTGCCGCATCTGCACTGGAGCGCCACGCGCCCGCGCCCTGCCGCGTCGACGCCTTCGGCGGAGATGCCGCCGCCGACGCAACCGCCATCCGCCGGAACGCCAGCGCCGGAGCCGGCGCATGCGGACGATGCCGGCCTCTTCGATACGCTTTACCGGCTGCTCGCCACGCGCCGCCGCCGCGGCGACGGCCCGGCGCAGGCCGCGACGCCCTCGGCCACGCCGGCCAGCCGCGACGACCTGCAGAGCCTGCTCGGCGCATTGCAGCGGGAGCAGTCCGCGCCTTTCGAAGCGCGCGGCGACGAACCGCCCCACGACACCGCGCAGTTCAAGCGCGAGCTGTTCGACCGCCTGCGCAAGGCCGGCCCGCACGGCAGCGCGCTGCGTCTGGTCGACGACGACGTCGACACGATCGAGCTGGTCGGCCTGCTGTTCGAGTACATCGGCGCGAACCTGCGCGCGAACAGCGGCGCACGCGCGCTGCTGAACCGACTGCACGTGCCGGTGCTGCGCGTCGCGCTCGGCGATCGCAGCTTCTTCACCCGCCGCTCGCACCCCGCGCGCGAACTGCTGAACACGATCGCCGAGACCGGCGAGCGCTGGATCGACGAAAGCGATTCCGACCCGGACCTGTCCGCCAAGATGCGCCTCGTCGTCGACAGCGTCAGCGCCGACTACGACGGCGACCTGACGCTGTTCGAGAATCTGCTCTCCGACCTCGGCCGGCACATGCAGCTGCTGGCGCGGCGCGCGGAGGTGTTCGAGCGCCGCCAGGTCGACGCCGCCCGCGGCCGCGAGAAGCTCGAGGTCGCACGCGCCACGGCGCGCGGCGCGATCGCGCAGGCGCTGCGCGACGGCTCACCGACAGACGCGGTACGCAATCTGCTGGACCAGGCCTGGACAGACGCCCTCGCGCTCAGCGCACTGCGCCACGGCAGCAGCAGCGCGGAATTCCGGCGCCGGCTCGCCGTCGCCTCGGCCCTGGTCCGCAGCGGCGGACCGGCGGCGCTGGACGCCGCGATCCGGCAGGAGCTGGAAGCCGGCCTCGGCGAGGTCGGCGTGCACGCCGACGACACCGCACGCCTGATCGCCGGCCTCGATCGCGCAATCGAGGGCGCGGCCGGGACGCCGCCGCAACCGCAGCCCGCCGACGACACCGCGCCGGTGAAGGCGCGTTTCGGCGAACAGATCGCGCCCGTCGAAGCTGCCGTGAAGCCGCAGCCGATCCCGCTGAATGCGGTCGAGACGGCGACGCTCGAACGCCTGCGCGAAGTCCCGTTCGGTACCTGGTTCGTCTTCACGCTGAACCAGCAGGGCGCCTCGGTGCGGCGCAAGCTCGCCTGGTTCTCCACCGTCACGCGGCGCTGCCTGTTCGTCAACCAGCGCGGCGCGCGCTGCGACGACCGCACGCTCGACCAGCTGGCGCGCGACATCGTGCGCGGCCAGGTGCGCATCGAGGTGCCGCCGCAGTCTTCGCTGATCGACCGCGCCTGGAAGGCCATCGTCGAGGCGCTGTCGCAACAGGAGGCATCGTGATCGAGAAACGTCGGCTTCCGCGCAAGCGCCCGGCCGCTCCGCTGCAGGTGATCGACGCGATGACCGGCCTGGTCGTCGGCCAGATCGGCAATCTCTCGCTGGAGGGCATGATGCTGCTGGCGGACGTCGCGATCACGGACGACGCGCTGTACCAGTTCTCGTTCCAGCTGCCAGACGAACACGGCCGGCTGCAGCCGATCGAGGTCGGCGTGCACGAGCTCTGGAGCGATCCGACGCACCGCCCCGGCCGCTACTGGGCGGGGTTCCGCTTCATCGACCTCGGCGAGGCCGAAGCGGGCGTCCTGCGGAAATGGCTGGGGCTTTCGGCGGCCCCCTGAGGACCGCCGCGGCCGTCAGGCGACCGGCTTGATCATCGCCGCGCGCTCCGCGCACGGCGCGTAGGCGCGCAGGAAGAACTCGACCGTCGCCCGCACGTGGGCGTCCACATCCTCCGGCGTCATCGGCTGCGAGCAGCCGCACAGCATGCGCGCGTGCAGCTCGCCCTTGATCAGGGCGAAGAATTGCGACGTCGCGCGCGAGGCGTCGTCGATGTCGAGCTGGCCGTCCTCGATTTCCTGGCGCAGGAACTTCTCGAAGTCGTCGTGCACCAGGCGCGGACCCGAATCCCAGAACAGCTGCGCGAGCTTCTGCGACGACGCCGTGCCGGCCGTGATCAGACGATGCAGCGCGATCGATTCGGGCCGCGTGATCAGCGCGAAGAACGCGCGCCCGATCGCTTCCAGCTGGCGCCGCACCGGCGCCTTGCGGTCGATCGAGAACAGCGTGGCCGGCATCTGCTCCTGGCAGCGCTCGCGGATCGCCGCGACGAACAGCGTCTCCTTGTCGGTGAAATGACTGTAGACCGTGAGCTTGGACACACCCGCTTCGGCGGCGATCGCATCCATGCTGGTGCCTTCGAAACCCGAATGCGGGAACAGGCGCTTGGCCGCCTCGAGGATGGCGGCACGCTTTTCGAGGTCCTTCGGACGGCCCGGGCCGCAGGACTTGGCGATGGCTAGAGTCATGGCATCACTACTGGACTGCTGAGTTCATTTACTATACTATACCGGTCGGTACATGAACAGTTCGAGCGCGATTTTAAAGCCTGCGCACGACGGCCGAACAGGTGGAGGGGCTCCGGACGGAGATTTCGGAGCTGCCGGCGGCCCTTGAAAGATCCTGTCCCCGTGCCCCAGTTCAAGTCTCTCGCCGCGTCGCCCGGGAAATCTCCCCTCCCGCACCCGGACGACGCGGTCGAGAGCATCAGCACCAAGGTGGTCCGGCATCTCTCGACGCCGGACCTTTTCATATCCGGACAACCCGTTTCCGCATTGGCGCGTGTCTTGCTAGGAGGGACACCATGCAACCTTGTCGGCGTATCGAGCATCTCCATGTCGCAGTCCGTACGGCCGCCGGTTCGAGGGTCCTTCCATGAACACGACCGCGACCGCTGCGAGCGAGCAATTCCACGGCGGAAACGCCCCTCTGCCGCTGCGCCTGGCACAGCGGGCCTTCGCCGCGCTGGCCGAAGCGCGACGCGGCCCCACCGGAGCGTTCCGCCTCGCGCAGCTGCGCAGCGCGGCGCGGCGGACATTGTCCGCACTGTCCGCGGACGACCACGCGCACCTGCAGCGGTGGCTGGGGCTGCAGCTGGCCAGCGGCGGGGCCCAGGCGGCGGACGCGCTGCGCCTGTTCGCGCGGGTCGATGCCGCCCTGGCCGCGCAGATCGGGGCCGCGCTGGTGCGCACGCGCGAGGAACTGTTCCCTGCGGGCACCGGAACGGCCGCTTGAACGCGGTGACTTCCGGCACTTCGCGGTTTCGCAACGCGTCAAGGTAGATTGCAGCAAGCTCGGGGAGTGCCTATGCTCCCGATCCTTTTGTTTGCCGGTTGGAGTTGCCCGCGATGATGAACACCGAGCTGGCCAGACAGAACATGGTCGAGAACCAGGTACGCCCCTCGGAAGTGCTCGATGCGCGCGTGCTCGACACGCTGCGCAACGTGCGTCGCGAGGAGTTCGTTCCGGCACGCCACCGCAACCTCGCCTTCGCCGACCTGGCGCTGCCGATCGGCCACGGCGAGACGATGCTCAAGCCGATCGTCGAGGGCCGCATCCTGCAGGCGATCGCCCCCGAAGCCGGTGACCGCGTGCTGGAGATCGGCACCGGCAGCGGCTTCCTGACCGCCTGTCTGGCCCACCTGGCCGACTTCGTGGTCAGCGTCGAGCGGCACGCCGACCTGTCGGAGACCGCCGGCGCCCATCTGGCCGCGGCGCAGATTCGCAACGCCCGCCTTGAAATCGCCGACGCCGTCCGCGATTTCACGACCGGCGAACAGTTCGATGCGGTCGTCGTCGGCGGTGCGGTGCACGCGCTGCCGGACCGCTTCCGCTCCTGGGTCAAACCTGGCGGTCGCCTGTTCGCGATCGTCGGCGATTCGCCGGTGATGCAGGCTACGCTGTTCCGGCGCGTCGACGAGACGCACTGGCAGCACGAAGTCCTGTTCGAAACCGATGTGCCGTACCTGAAGAATGCCGAGCCGCCGCGCCGCTTCTCCCTTTGAAGCGCGCGGCACAGGAAAGCCCCAACTTCCCGAGGATCATCGAATGATACGCATGAGTTCACTGTCGCTGGCGCTGCTGCTGGCGTGCGGCGCATCCGCCGCGCAGGCCGACGACCTGATCCAGGTCTACCAGGAGGCACGCGTATCCGACCCGACCCTGGCCGGGGCCGAATCGACCAAGCTGGCGACCGACGAGAACGTCGACCAGGCGCGTTCGTTCCTGCTGCCGCAGCTCGGCGCGAACATCGACTACACGCGCTCGCGCACCGGCAACGACGCCGACGGCACGCTGCGCAGCGACGACCCGAACGAACTGCCGCTGCCGTACACCAGCACCACCACGACCAGCCACACGCGCACCTACGGCGTGTCGCTGAACCAGAGCATCCTCGACATCAGCAAGTGGACTGCGCTGAAGTCGAGCAAGTACACCGCGCAGGCCGGCGACGCCACGTATACCGCGGCCCAGCAGCAGTTGATGATCGACGCCGCGCAGGCGTACTTCAACGTGCTCTCCGCGATCGACGCGCTGAAGTTCGCCGATGCCAACGAGAAGGCGCTGGCGCGTCAGCTGGAGCAGGCGCAGCAGCGCTTCGAGGTCGGCCTCGCCGCGATCACCGACGTCAACGACGCCAAGGCGAACCACGACCAGGCCGTCGCCAGCGTGATCAGCAACCAGAACAACGTCGACACCGCGCGCGAATCCGTGCGCCGGCTCACCAACAAGGAGCCCGGCGAATTCAAGAAGCTGCGCGAGAGCCTGCCGCTCGACCATCCCACGCCGGACGATCCGACCGCCTGGGTCGACGTCGCGCTGAAGCAGAATCCGGCCCTGAGCTCGGCCGCGCTGCAGGTCGACGCCGCGAACGCGGACATCAACACCGCGCGCGCCGGCCACCTGCCGACGATCACCGGCCGGCTGAACTATTCCAAGAGCTCGCAGTGGGGCGACACCCGCTATGGCGGCCTCGGCGGTCCGTTCCACGACGGTGCCGGCGACCCGAAGTGGGGTCCGTCGGTCACGCTCTCGCTGAGCGTGCCGATCTTCAGCGGCGGCTACACGCAGTCGCGCGTGCGCCAGGCAGTCCACCAGCGCGACTTCGCGCAGGACCAGTTCGAGTTCAACCGCCGCCTGGTCGAGGCGAACACGCGCAACAGCTATCGCTCGGTCATCGCCGGCGCCAGCCAGGTCGAGGCGACCAAGGCGGCCGTGGTCTCGGCGCAGAGCTCGGTGGAAGCGACCCAGGCCGGCTACGAAGTCGGCACGCGCACCATCGTCGACGTGCTGATCAGCCAGCAGACCCTGCTGAACGCGCAGAGCCAGTACTCGGCCGCGCGCCACGCGTTCGTCATGAACGGCCTGCTGCTCAAGCAGGCGGCCGGCGTGGTCGAGCTGAAGGATCTCGAAGCGGTCAACGCCCTGCTGGAGTGACGCAGGCTACGGATCGGGAGCGACGGGCATCGGACGCTGGTTCCGATTCCCGGCTCCCGATTCCGCATTGCCGGCCTGCGCCAGCACGTCCTCGACGATCGCCATCGTCCGCGCGACCGCTCCACGCTCGCGCTCCATGACCGCACGCGCCGCCTCGCCCATGCTGCGACGCTCGACGTCGCGCGACAGCAGACGCACCACCGCCGGCCCGAGCGCATCGGGATCGGCAATGCGCATCACCGCCCCGGCCGTAATCAGGTCCTCGGTCACTTCGGCGAAATTGAAGGTCTGCGGACCGACGACCACCGGCCGCGCCAGCGCCGCCGGCTCCAGCAGGTTGTGGCCGCCGACCGGCACCAGGCTGCCGCCGACGAAGGCGACGTCCGCCGCCGCGTAGAACGCGAGCAGCTCACCCATCGAATCGATCACGAAGCACTGGCAGGTCGGGTCCGCGCCGCCCTTCTCGCTGCGCGTGAGCGTGCGGAAGCCGAACGCGCGACAGGCCGCGGCGAACGGCTTGAAACGCTCCGGATGGCGCGGCGCGACCAGCAGCAGCGCGTCGGGAAAACGCCGCAGCACCGCTGCGTGCGCCTTCAGCACGACCAGCTCCTCGCCCTCGTGCGTGCTCGCCGCGATCCACACCGGACGGCCGCCGCCGGCGGCGGCGCGGAAGGCGACGCCGCTCTCGACCACGCCTTCCGGGACGGTCATGTCGAACTTCAGGTTGCCGACCACGGCAAGCTTGGGCTCGGCCGCGCCGAGCGTGCGCAGACGCTCCTCGTCGGAAGCCGACTGCGCGGCGACGAAGCTCGCGCAGCGGATCGCGCGCCGCACCAGCGGCTGGATCGGCCAGTAGCCGCGCAGCGACTTCTCCGACAGCCGCGCGTTCGCCACCACGATCGACACGCCGCGCTCGGCGCAGGCCATGAACAGGTTCGGCCAGATCTCGGTTTCCATGATCACGGCCAGCCGCGGCCGCACGCGGTCGAGGAAGCGCCGCACCGCGGTGGTCAGGTCGTACGGCAGGTAGACGTGGAACACGCGATCGCCGAACAGCTGCAGCACGCGATCCGATCCCGTCGGCGTCACCGTGGTGATCACGAACGGCGTGTCCCGGTAACGGCACATCAGCGCCTCGATCAGCGGCACGGCCGCGTTGACCTCGCCGAGCGAGACGGCGTGGATCCAGATGCTGTCCTTGATGCCCGGGTCGGCGAAGAAGCCGAAGCGCTCGCGCCAGCGCGCGAGGTAACCGTGGTACTTGAAGCCGCGCGCGGCCAGCCGGTAGACGACGAACGGCGTCAGCAGGTACAGCGTCAGGGTGTAGATGAAGCGCTGGAACACGGCTCGGTTCGGCTGCGGGAAAACGGCGCAGTATAGCTTTCGCGCCGCCGGGCACCGTCGCGCCGTTCGCGGCGGCAGGATTCCCGCCGCCCGCGGCATCGCGGTCCGCCGCGACGATCCCGCCGCACTCGTGCCGCTACAATCGCGCCGATGCCGCAGCCCGCCCCGCCGTTCCGCCCCGCCCTGCTCGCACCGCGCCACTGGCCCGCCTGGATCGGCCTGGGCCTGATCCGCCTCGCCGCTCTCCTGCCGTACCGCTGGCTGCTGAGGATCGGCCGCGGCTTCGGCTGGCTGGCGGCGCGCGGCCTGCGCGACCGCCGCGAGGTCGCCGCGCGCAACCTGGAGTTGTGCTATCGGCAGCTCGACCCGGCCGCACGCGCCGCCATGCTCGAGGAAAACCTGCGCGACAGCGGCGTCATGCTGGTCGAGTTCGCGCTGGCCTGGATGGGCTCGGAACGCGCGATCGGGCGCATCCCGCTGCGCATCGAGGGACTGCATCATCTCGAAGCCGCCCGCGCGCAGGGCCGCGGCGTGCTGCTGGTCGGCGCGCATTTTTCCCATCTGGAATTGTGCGCGCGGCTGGTCTCGCAGCGCGTGCGCATCGCCGGCATGTACCGCGAGCACGAGGACGCCGCGTTCGAATGGGCGATCAAGCGCGCGCGACTGGCCTACGCCGACGCGATGTTCACCAAGGACGAGCTGCGCCAGAGCGTGCGCTGGCTGAAGAGCGGCGGCACGATCTGGTACGCGCCCGACCAGGACATGCGCGGCAAGGACGCAGTGTTCGCGCCGTTCTTCGGCGTGCCGGCTTCGACGATCACGGCGACGCATCACCTGGCGCGGCTGTCGGGCGCGCGGGTGATCGCGTTCTTTCATCGCCGCCTCGACGACGGCGGCTACGAGATCCGCCTCGAAGCGCCGCTGGAAGATTTCCCCGGCACCGACGTCGTCGCCGACACCGCCCGCGTGAACGCCTGCATCGAACGCATGGTGCGCGCGGCACCGACGCAGTACCTTTGGATGCACAAGCGCTTCAAGACGCGACCGCCCGGGGAGGCGGACGTGTACCGTCGATGACGCGCACACCGACCGGGGAGATCGCATGACCTTGCTGGGCATCCTGGCCGCCTTCGTCGCCGGCGCCGTCATCGCGTTCCAGACCGAGTCGCTGCCGATCGGCCTGTTCAGCGGCATCGGCATCGGCTTCGTGCTGGCACGCCTGCAGACGCTGACGCAGGCCGTGACCCGCCTGCAGGGCGAGATCGCCGAGCTGCGGCGTGCGCAGGCCGGTCCGCGCACGGCTGCGCCGGCGCCCGAGGCGAGCGTCGCCGCGCCGCCGACGCCGACGCAGGAAGCCGCGACGGACGCCGTTGCACCGATCGCGACATCGATACCGGAAGAAGCCGCTCCCGCACCGGCGGCGCCGATCGCGACGCCGGCCGCCGAGCCGCTGCGCGTTCCGTCGCCGCGCGCCGCCGAAGCCGCGCCGAGCGCGCCGGGCCTCGTCGAAAACCTCGCCGCGGCGCTCAAGCGCTGGTTCACCGAAGGCAACGTGCCGGTCAAGATCGGCATGCTCGTGCTGTTCGCCGGCGTCGCCGCCCTGCTCAAGCTCGCCTCGGACCAGGGCTGGCTCAGCGTGCCGATCGAATTTCGTCTGGCCGGCGTCGCCGCCGCCGCGATCGCCGGACTGGCGTTCGGCTGGCGCCAGCGCCGTCTGCGGCGCAGCTTCGCGCTCGGCCTGCAGGGCGGCGCGATCGGCGTGCTGCTGCTGACCGTCTTCGCCGCGTTCCGCCTCTACGGCCTGCTGCCGCCGGGCGCAGCGTTCGCGCTGATGCTCGTGCTGGTCGCCGGCGCCGGCGTGCTCGCCGTGCTGCAGGATTCGCTCGCGCTCGCCGTGCTCGGCATCCTCGCCGGCTTCGCCGCGCCGATTCTGATCTCCACCGGCAGCGGCAACCACGTGGTGCTGTTCGCCTACTACGCGCTGCTGAACCTGGCCGTGCTGGCGATCGCCTGGCTGCGGCCGTGGCGCGCGCTGAACCTGCTCGGATTCTTCTTCACCTACGCGATCGGCACCGCCTGGGGCGTGCTGCGCTACCGCAGCGAGCTGTTCGCCAGCACCGAGCCGTTCCTGCTGATCTACTTCGCGATCTATCTGGCGATTCCGGTGCTGTACGCGCGGCGCCGCGATCCGCAGCGGCGCGACCTCGTCGACGGCACCCTGGTGTTCGGCAATCCGCTGGTCGCGTTCGCCCTGCAGGCCGCCCTGCTCGAAGGCGCGCGCCTGCCGCTGGCGTATTCGGCGCTGGCGCTGGCGGCGATCTACGCCCTGCTCGCCTGGCGCCTGCTGCCGCGCGAGCGCCTGCGCGTGCTCGGCGAATCGTTCGCCGTGCTCGCCGTCGGCTTCGCCACGCTGGCCGTGCCGCTCGCACTCAGCGCGCGTTCCACCGCATGCACCTTCGCGCTCGAAGGCGCGGCCCTGGTCTGGCTCGGCCTGCGCCAGGGGCGCCTGCTGCCGCGACTGAGCGGCCTGCTGCTGCAGGCGCTGGCCGCGGCGGCGTTCGGCTTCGGTCTGTTCGTCGACGGCACCGCCGGCGCGATGCCGATCGCCAACGGCAACTTCATCGGCGCCCTGCTGATCGCCGGCGCGGCCTTCGTCAGCGCCTGGCTGCACGGCCGCACGCCGACGCGGCCGCCGCTGGCGCTGCCGCTGTACCTGTGGGGCCTGGCCTGGTGGCTGGGCGCGGGCCTGGGCGAGATCGACCGCTTCGTCGATCCGGCCTTCCAGGTGCACGCCGCGTTCGCGTTCGCCTCGCTGACGGCGCTGCTCGCCGCGCTCACGTGGCGGCGCCTGTCGTCCGCCGCCCTGGCGTGGACGGCCGCCGCGATGGTTGCCGTCGCGCTGCTGTTCGTGCTCGACGGCGTCGACGGCGGCTCGCCGCTGTACCGCCCGGTGCCGCTCGCCGCGCTCGCCGCATACGCCGTCTTCGGCGGCTACGCCCTGCGCGTGCTGCGCGATGGCCCGGCGCTGCCCTTGCGCGTGGCGCACCTGTGCTGGCTGTGGACCTGGACCGCCGCCGCCGCGCTGCTGCTGTTCCAGCTCGCCGCGCGCGCGCAGCTCGCCGACGGCTGGGGCCTGGGCCTGGCCGCGCTGCCGCTGGTCGCCGCCTTCGCCCTCGCGCTGCTGCGCCCGGCGCTGCTCGCCCCGCCGGTGGGCGAGCGCTTCGCGGAGCACCGCCCTGCGCTACTCGTGTCACAGGCGATTGCGGGCGCGATCGTCTTCGTCGCCCTGCTCGCGCATGCCGGCGGCGCGGCGCCGTTGCCGTTCGTGCCGCTGCTCAACCCGGTCGAACTCGCGCAGATCGGGCTGCTGCTGTGCCTGGCGCGCTGGCTGTCCGATCCGGCCACGGCCGATTTCCCGCCGCCGCTGCGCACGCTGTCACTGGCGGTGGCCGGCTTCGCCTTCGTCACGATGGCGACGCTGCGCGCCGTGCACCACTACGAGGGCGTGTCGTGGGGCGCGCCGCTGTGGGATTCCAATCCCGCGCAGACCGCGCTGACGGTGGTCTGGAGCCTGGGCGGCGTGCTCGCCTGGATCCGCGGTTCGCGCCGCGGCCAGCGCGCGCTGTGGCTGGCCGGCGCGGTGCTGATGGGCCTGGTGCTGGCCAAGCTGCTGCTGATCGACCGGCTGCGCCTGGGCAACCTGTTCGGCATCGCCTCGTTCATCGCCTACGGCCTGCTGTGCACGGTGATCGGCTACTTCGCGCCGGCACCGGCGCGTGCGCCGGCCGAAAAGGAAAACGCATGATGCCGCGCCTGCTGCTCGCCCTCGCCGCAGCCGCGCTGCTGCGCACCGCCGCCGCCGCGGCGCCGGCGGACTACGCCTACACCTTTCCGATCGACACGGGCGCGGCCGGCGCGAGCAGTGCCTGGCGCGTGGAACTCACGCCCGAGGTCTACGCCTGGACGCGCGACGCCGAGCTGCGCGACCTGGCGATCTTCAACGCGGCCGGGCAGCCGGTCCCGTTCGCGCGTCTGGATGCCGCGCCCGAGCCGGTCGCGCGCGAACGCTTCCTCGCGCTGCCGACCTTGGCCCTGCCCGCGGCCGCGGCCGGCGGCAACGACCTGCGCCTGGTGATCGACCGCGACGCCGACGGCCGCCTGCGCCGCATCGACGCCGGCGAGCAGGCCGCCACCGCCCGGCGTTCGCGCGACTGGCTGATCGACGCCAGCGCGCTCGGCCGTTCCGTCGACGGCTTCGAGCTGCAATGGACGGAGCCGAAATCCGGCGTGTCGGCGCGCTTCTCGATCGCCGCCGGCGACGACCTGCAGGACTGGCGCGAACTCGGCGACGGCAGCGTGCTGGCGCTCGAGCAGAACGGCACGCGCATCGACCGCCGCACGCTCGCGTTCGAGCCGGTGCGCGCGCGCTACTTCCGCCTGCGCCGCCTCGACGACGGCGTCGACCTGGAAGGACTGTCGGCGCAGGCGCGCTCGACCGATCGCACGCAGGCCGACACGCCACTGGCGTGGCTGCGCGCCGAACCCGTTGCCGCGAGCGGCGCGACGACGACCAGCGGTGGCGGCGCATTCGACTACGCGCTGCCGGCCGCGCTGCCGGTCGAACGCGCGCGCGTCGAGCTGGCCGGCGACAACGCGCTGGCGCCGCTGGCGCTTTCGGCCAGGACCGGCGACGACGCGCAGCCGTGGCGGCCGCTGGTGCGCTTCGATGCGTTCCGCCTGCGCCAAGGCGAGCAGGTCCTGCACAACGACGACGTAGACCTGCCGCCCGGCGGACGCGTGCGCGAATGGCGCATCGAGGCGCGCACACCGCTGGCCGCAGCGCCGCGCCTGACGCTCGGCTACCGGCCGGACACGCTGGTGTTCCTCGCCGAAGGTGCCGGTCCGTACGTGCTGGCGGCCGGCAGCCGGCAGGCGCGCCATCCGGACTATCCGGTCGCCGCCGCGCTGGCCAGCCTGCGCGGCAAGCTCGGCCGCGACTGGCAACCGCCGCGCGCGACGCTCGGTGCCGCACGCGTCGGCGCCGGCGAAGCCGCGCTGCGCGAACCCGAGCCGCCGCTGCCGTGGCGGCGCTGGCTGCTGTGGGGCGTGCTCGCCGCGGGCGCCGCGCTGGTCGGCGGCTTCGCGCTCAGCCTGCTGCGCGAACGGAAGCGGGACCCGCAGGACTAGCCGGCTCGCGCACGGCCAGTGCCGCGCAGTACAGCGCGAGCAGCCACCAGAACAGCAGGCCCCACCACGCCGAGTAGAACGCGAGGTGGGTGTTCAGCGGAAAGCACATCGCGACCAAAGCCAGCCCCGGCGCCAGCGCGCGCTCGCGCGCGGCCGCGTCGGCGCGCCTCCAGGCGCGCAGCGCGAACCCGGCGCCGGTCAGCCACAGCAGCAGGCCGAACACGCCGGTCTCGCTGAGCACCTCGAGCACGATCTGGTGCGCGTGCGAGGCGCCGACGTCGCTGGCGGTGTCGACGAACTGGTCGCCCGGCGCGGCGTACTGCGGATAGGCGTAGCGGAAGCCGCGCACGCCGACGCCGTTGGACGGATGCGCCAGCGCCATCTTCGCCGCCGTGCGCCAGATGCGGATGCGTCCGGCGGAGGCGGCGTCGACCGCGGATTCGGTGCCATCCAGGGCCAGCAGGCTGCGCTGGATGCGCGCGCCGAACCGCTCCGAATCGCGCAGCGCGAGCGTGGCGAGCGCGGCGACGCCGAGCGCGGCGACCGCCAGCACGACGAGGAACTGGCGATGGCTGCGCGTCTCGCGCCAGGCCAGCAGCAGGCAGACCAGACCGTAGGCGAGCCAGGCCGCGCGCGAACCGGCGAGCAGGATCGGCGGCGACAGCAGCACGAAGGCGAGCGCGAGGCCGCTGCGTCCGAAGCGCGCGCGCGCGGCCAGCAGCACGAACGGCGACAGCACCGCCAGCGTCGGTCCGAGCTTGAGGTTGGCGGCGCCGAAGATGCCCGACAGGCGTTCCTTCTCGGCCGCGCCGCCCAGGCTGTGGCCGCTGGCCATCTGCACGTAGGCATCCGCCACCCAGCACAGCACCACCACGGCGACCGTCGTGCGCACCGCCGGCCAGCTCGCGTCGCGGCGCAGGGCCCACACCGTGAACAGCGCGAACGGCAGGAAGCGCAGCGTGACCGCGACGGTCGACCAGGTCTTGCCGGGCTCGATCGCGTTGATGCCGGAAACCAGGGCGGGCAGCCAGTAGCAGGCGAACAGCACGAGCACGAGGCGGTTGCCGTCGGCGCGCCAGTCCAGCCGTCCGCGCGCCAGCAGCACCAGCGCGGCGATCGCGCCGAGCACCACCGGCGCCTCGGCGCCGCGCCCGAACGGCAGCAGCACGGCCACCGCGAGCACGAGCGCGACCGGCCAGGCGGACAGGAACCGGCGCGCCGGCACGTCAGGCATGCGCCAGTTCGCGGTACAGCGCCAGCGTCGCTTCCTGCATGTCGGCGAGGCGATAGCGCGGCAGCGGCGCGATCGCCGGCGCGAAACGCAGCAGCTCGGCGGCGCGTTCGGTCAGCCGCTCGCGGTCGCCCGGCGGCACGCGGCCGGCCGGATACAGGTCGGCCAGCAGCTCGCCGACGCCGCCGTGGTCGTAGCCGAGCACCGGGCGGCACAGCGCGATCGCCTCGACCACCGTGCGGCCGAACGACTCGGGCTTGTTCGACAGCTGCAGCACCAGCGCCGAGCAGGCGTACACGTCACGGGCGTCGTCGCGCTGCGCACTGATCGCCAGACGGTCGGCCACGCCGCGCGCGGCGGCCAGCTGTTCCAGCTCGGCGATGTAGGCCTCGCGCCCGACCTGGCGCGCGCCGAGCAGGAGCAGGCGCGTGTCGATGCCGCGCGCCTTCAGGTCGGCGATCAGCTCGATCGCGTCGGCATGCCCCTTCAGGCGGGTGCCGCGGCCGGGCAGGGTCAGCAGCGGCGCGCCGGCCAGCTGCGGGAATTCGGCGAAGAACCATTCGCGCCAGGTCGCGTCCGGCTGGTGGCCGTACGGGAACTGCGCCGGATCGATGCCGCGCGGGATCACCACCAGCTTGGCCGGATCGGTGCGCGGGTAGTGGCGCAGCAGGTAGTCGCGCACCGTGTTGGACACGCAGATCACGCGCTCGCCGCGCGTCATCACGGCGCTGTAGAAACCGGGGCTGTTGAGGCCGTGCGCGGTGGTCACGAAGCGCGGACGCTCGCGCCACGCGCGCAGCGCGAACCACGCCAGCCAGGCCGGCACGCGCGAGCGCGCGTGCACCAGATCGACGCGCTCGCGCTCGAACAGGGCGCGCAGCCTCGGCGCGCGGCCCAGGCTCGCCAGCGACTTGCGCGCGACGTCCAGCTCGACGTGCTCGCTGCCGGCGGCGACCAGCCGCTCGACCAGGCGCCCGCCGCAGGAGACGACGATCGAACGATGCCCGTCGGCGACCAGCGCCTGCGCGATCTCGAGCGTCGAGCGCTCGGCGCCGCCGGCGTCCAGCGCCGGAACCAGTTGCACGACGGTGAGCTTGCGCGACACGGGCGGCTTCGATCGGTGCGGGTCAATCGGCCAGGTCGTACTCCGCGCCGCAGTACGGACACTTCGCGTGGCCGCCCTCCTCGGCGATCGGCAGGTAGACCTTCGGATGCGAATTCCACAGCGACATGCCCGGCATCGGGCAGGACAGCGGCAGATCGGCGCGGGTGATGCGATAGCGGTTCTCCGCATTGGCGGGAATGGTCTTTTCCGCCGCGGGATTGGGGCGCGACATGAGGGACTCCATCGGTGGTGACCGCGCGGTTCGCGGGGCGCCGCGGCGGGAGCGCGAGTTTAGCAGCACGCCGCCCGCCGGCCCGCCGCGCGGCACCGTGCGATCGGCGTGAAGACCGCTTGAACAAGAATGCCGGAATTCTGCCCTAGAATGCCGCCGCGGAGTTTCCATACGACGAGGGGATTTTTCATGGATTTCAACAAGCTCATCGCGCGCGTCAAGGCGATCCTCATGACGCCGAAAACCGAATGGCCGGTGATCGCGGCCGAGCCGGCCACGGTGCCCGACCTGTACAAGAACTACATCGCGATCCTGGCGCTGATTCCCGCCGTGGTCGGCTTCATCAAGAGCAGCCTGATCGGCTACAGCGCGTTCGGCGTCACCGTGCGCATCCCGGTCGGCGCCGGCCTGACCGCGGCGATCCTCGGCTACGTGCTGTCGCTGGCGCTGGTCTACGTGATGGCGCTGATCATCGACGCCCTCGCCCCGACCTTCGGCGCCCAGAAAAGCCCGGTGCAGGCGCTCAAGACCGTCGCCTACGCCTACACCGCCAGCTGGATCGCCAACGTCGGCCTGCTGCTGCCGTGGATCGGCTTCCTGATCGCCCTCGCCGGCGGCATCTACGCGATCTACCTGCTGTACCTGGGCCTGCCGCAGACGATGAAGGCGCCGCAGGAGAAGGCGGTCGGCTACACCGTGGTGAGCATCCTCGCCGCGCTCGTGCTCGGCTGGATCATCTCGCTGGTCGTCGCCGGCGTGGTCGGCACCAACGCCATGATGGGCGGCGCCACGGTCAGCGGCGCCGGCGGCCAGGTGTCGATCGATCCCAACAGCGCGGCCGGCCAGCTCGACGCCTGGAGCAAGAAGGTCGAGGCGGCCGGCAAGCAGCTGGAAGCGGCGCAGAAGTCCGGCGACGCGCACGCGCAGAGCCAGGCGCTCGGCGCGGTGATCGGCGCGGCAGCCGGCGGCGGCCAGGTCGAGGCGCTGGCGCCGGAAGTGCTCAAGCCGTTCGTGCCGGAGACGCTGGCCGGCCTGAAGCGCACCGAATTCTCGGCCGAGCGCAACGGCGCGCTCGGCATGCAGGTGTCGGAGGCGCGCGCGACCTATTCCGACGGCGCGAACCGCAGCCTGGAGCTGGAAGTCGTCGACATGGGATCGGCCAAGGGCCTGATGGCGCTGGCCGGCTGGGCCGCGCTCGACAGCCAGAAGGAAACCGACCGCGGCTACGAGAAGACCTACAAGCAGAACGGCCGCCTCGTGCACGAGCAGTGGGACGGCCAGGACAAGCGCGGCGAGTACGCGGTCGTCGTCGGCGAGCGCTTCTCGGTCAAGGCCAGCGGCGCGGCCGACAGCATCGACCAGCTCAAGGCCGCCGTCGGCGGCGTCGACCTCGGCGCACTGGAAGCGCTGAAGACGCAGGGCGTCAAGAACGGCTGACGCTGCGGGTCCGGAAAAAAAACAAAGCCGCGGCGGCTTCCCGCTCGCGGCTTGGCTTGCAGCCGTCGCCCGGCGTTCACGCCGGATGACGCGTCACGACGGCGCCGCGCCTCGCGCGCCGCCGCCCGACGATCACTTCTTCTTCTGGCTCTCGGCGTAGGCCTTGGCCTCGATCGCCTCGACGGTGATGTTGATCTTCACGTCGTCGCTGACGTTCGGCGCGTACTTGCCGATGCCGAAGTCCGAACGCTTGATCGTGGTCTTGGCGTCGAAGCCGACCGCCGGCGCCTTGCGCATCGGATGCTCGCCGACCTTGTTGACCGTGACGTCGAGCGTGGCCGGCTTGGTCACGCCGTGGATGGTCAGGTCGCCGCTGACCTTGAGCTGGTCGGGCGCGGCGCCCTTCTCGACCTTGGTGCTCTTGAAGGTCGCGTCCGGATACTTGGCCACGTCGAAGAAATCGGCGCTCTTGAGGTGCTCGTCGAACTTGGCGACGTTGCTGTTGATGCTGGCGGTGTCGATCTTCACGTTGACGGAAGCCTTGGTCGGATCGGCCTGGTCGAACTCGACCGTGCCTTCGATCTTGCCGAACTGCGCTTCCGGGTTGGAGAAGCCGAAGTGGCTCCATTGCAGCACGACCTGGGTGTGGCCCGGATCGAGCGTATAGGCGGTGTTGGCCGCGAAGGCCGGAGCGGAAACCAGCGCGACGGCGGCGGCGAGAGCGATGCGGCGGATCATGGATGAACTCCTGTAGGCAGAGCAGGCATGGGTCGGAAAGGAAAAGACGGATCGATCGTCGATGTCGGATCCGGTTGGAACGCGTGACGCCGGGGCAGTTCCCCGACGATACGACAGACCTTCCCGAAAGCGAAACCGGCCGGCGGAGGCGTCGGAAAGCGTTTCCCGCCTTTCCCCGACCCCGGCGCACCCGGCGCGACGAAGGTCGTTCCGGAGGCGTTTTCCCGCAGCCTGCGAGAGTGGAGCGTGCCGACGCTTCCGACAAGCGACGCCGGCAGGAAACATCGTTTCCGTGACGAGCACAATCGCGCCGGCGCAAGGCGGGTCGCGGTGACCGCGCGCGTCGGCTAACCTGCCCGGATGGTTTCGCACCTTCCGACCTGCTGGGCGATCAGCGACGGCGCCGCCGGCAACGAGAACCAGGCCGTCGCGCTGGCGCGCGCGCTGGGGCTGCCGCCGCGCGTGCTGCGCGTGCGCCTGCGCCAGCCCTGGTCCGCCTTCGCGCCGCGCCTGATCCTCGGCGCCGCGGCCGCAATCCGCGACCAGGACGGCGCGCCGCTTTCGCCTCCGTGGCCCGACATCGCGATCGGCTGCGGCCGCCGCGCCGCACTGGTCACGCGCCTGCTGCGCGACTGGAGCGGGCGGCGCTGCTGGACCGTGCAGATCCTCGATCCGCGCATCGATCCCGGCGCCTTCGATCTGGTCGTGGCGCCGCAGCACGACGGCATCGACGGCGCCAACGTGATCCGCAGCATCGGCGCGCTCAACGCGGTCGACGCCGACTGGCTCGGCGCCGGCCGCACGCATTTCCCGGCGCTGTCGGAACTGCCGTCGCCGCGCACGGCGGTGCTGATCGGCGGCTCGAACCGCGCGCAGCGCATCGACGAGATCTACCTGGCCGCGCTGATCGAACGCCTCGCCGCACGCCACGCCGACGAAGGCGGCAGCTTCCTCGTCAGCGTGTCGCGGCGCACGCCGCCGGCGCTCGCCGCCGAGCTGCGCGCCGCGTTCGGCACGTCTCCCGGCCGGTTCTGGAGCGGCACGCAGGACGGCGAGAATCCGTACGCCGGCTATCTCGGCTGGGCCGACCGCATCGTCGTCACGCCCGATTCGGTCAACATGCTTTCCGAGGCCTGCGCGACCGGCAAGCCGGTCTACACCTTCGCGCCGCGCATGATCGAGGGCAAGCTCGCCGCGTTCCATGCCGAACTTTCCGGCAGCGGCCATCTGCGCCGCCTCGACGATCCGCTGCAGGGCCCGCCGCAGCCGCCGCCGCTGGCGGAAACGGCCGCGATCGCCGAACTGGTGCGCGAGCGTTGGAAGGCGGCAGGCGCGTCGCGGCTCGCCTCATCCGCCGAGTAGGCGCGCGGCCTGGGTCGAGAAGACGGATTTCTCGCAGAGACGCGGGGAACGCTGAGAAGAGCTTTTTCGGTTTTTCTCTCTCTGCGACCTCTGCGCCTCTGCGAGACAACGCTTTTCAATCACGACCTCGCCCTCCAGCCGCCTGATGCAGTGCCCGTACGGCAGAGATCGAAAGGCTGGTTTCTCGCGGAGGCGCGGAGAACGCCGAGAAAAAGCCCTTTCGATTTTCTCTCCCTGCGCCCTTTCGCGCCTCTGCGAGAGAACCGCCGTGCAACCGGGACTTTCGGCCCGCCCGCCCGCGTGGCGCATCGCCTAAGCTCGGCGGAATTTGTCCCGGGAGCCCCGTCATGCCTTCGCTTCGCCGCACCGCCCTCGCCGCCTGCATCGCCTTCGCCTGCGTCTGTGCCCAGGCCGCCGACAAGGGCGACGACAAGCCGACATGGGACGTCAACGCCGCGCACGGCCCGACCAGGACGGTGAAATTCACCACCGACGAGGGTACCTGGCTCGACCTCGACGTCAGCCCGGACGGACGGCAGATCGTGTTCAGCCTGCTCGGCGACCTGTATCTGCTGCCGATCGACGGAGGCGCGGCCAAGCGCCTGTCGTCCGGTCCCGCCTGGGACGTGCAGCCGCGCTTCTCGCCCGACGGCAAGGAAGTGGCCTTCACCTCCGACCGCGGCGGCGGCAACAACCTGTGGCGCATGCCGGTCGGCGGCGGCGCGCCGACGCAGGTGTCCAAGGAGGACTTCCGCCTGCTCAACAATCCGGCCTGGACGCCGGACGGCCAGTACCTGATCGGCCGCAAGCACTTCACCGGCGAGCGCTCGCTCGGCGCCGGCGAACTGTGGATGTACCACCGCGCCGGCGGCGCCGGCCTGCAGTTGACCAAGCAGAAGAACGACCAGCAGGACCTCGGCGAACCGGCGGTCAGCCCGGACGGCCGCTACGTCTACTACTCCGAGGACGTCACGGCGGGACCGTTCTTCCAGTACAACAAGAACCCCTACGACGTGATCTACGCGATCAAGCGCCTCGACCGACAGACCGGCGAGACCGAAACGATCGTCGCCACACCGGGCGGCGCGGTGCGCCCGCAGCCGTCGCCGGACGGCAAGTCGCTGGCCTTCGTCAAGCGCGTGCGCGACAAGAGCGTGCTGCACGTGGTCGACCTCGACTCGGGCGACGTGCGCCCGCTGTGGGACGGCCTCTCGCACGACCTGCAGGAGGCCTGGGCGATCTTCGGGCCGTACTCGAATTTCGCCTGGACGCCGGACTCGAAGAACCTGGTGATCTGGGCGCAGGGCAAGCTGTGGCGCGTCGACGCCGATCAGGGCAAGCCGACGCAGATCCCGTTCAGCGCCGCAGTCGAGCAGACCGTCGCGCAGCCGCTGCGCTTCGAGCAGAAGCTCGACCAGGGCAGCTTCGCGCCGAAGATGATCCGCGACGTCGCCACCAGTCCGGACGGCCGCACCGTGGTCTTCCACGCGGTCGGCCATCTGTGGAAGAAGTCGCTGCCGGGCGGCGCGCCCGAACGCCTGACCAGCGAGGCGGCACAGTTCGAGTACCAGCCGGCCTTCAGCCCGGACGGCCGCAAGCTGCTCTACACGACCTGGTCCGACGCCCGGCAGGGCGCGATCGTCGAACGCGATCTCGCCGGCGGCCAGACGCGCACGCTGACGAGCGAGCCCGGCTTCTACTACGGCCCGCGCTATTCGCGCGACGGCGCGCGCATCGTCTACGCGAAGACCGCCGGTGCCTCCATCACCGGCAACCTCAACTCCGGCGAGACCGGCGTGTACCTGCTGCCCGCGGCCGGCGGCGAGCCCAAACGCATCGCCAGGTCCGGCGCGAACCCGCAGTTCTCCGCCGACGGCAAGCGTGTGTTCTATCTCGTCGGCGACGGGCTGAAGAAGAAGCTGATGAGCGTCGGCGTCAACGGCGAGGAACCGCGCGAGGTGTTCGACCTCAAGTACGTCGACTTCGTTTCCCTGAGCCCGGACGGCCAGTGGGTCGCCTTCACCGAACTCTTCAACGCCTACGTCGCACCGCTGCCGCAGACCGGCGGCGCGATCGAGCTGGGCAAGGACACCAAGGCGATTCCGGTGACGCCGGTCAGCAAGGACGTCGGCTCCTACCTGCACTGGTCCGACGACTCGCGCGCGCTGCACTGGATGGTCGGCCGCGACTACCACACGCGCGAACTCAAGGACGCGTTCGCCTTCGTGCCCGGCGCGCCGAAGGACCTGCCCAAGCCCGGCAGCGACAAGGGCGTCGACGTCGGCCTCACCGTGCCGATGGATCGCCCGAGCGACGTGTTCGCCTTCACCGGCGCGCGCATCGTCACGATGCGCAACGCGCAAGGAGGCGAACAGGAAGTCATCGACAACGGCACGCTGCTCGTCGAAGGCGACACCATCAAGGCGGTCGGCGCGAACGTCGCGATCCCGCCGGGCGCGAAAGTCATCGACGCCAAGGGCAAGACCATCACGCCGGGTTACGTGGACGCGCACGCACACGCCAACCACTTCTTCACCGGCGTGGTGCCGCAGGCGAACTGGGCCTACTACGCGAACCTGTCGTTCGGCATCACGACCATGCACGATCCTTCCGCGACCACCGAGACGGTGTTCTCGCAGGCCGAGCTGGTCAAGGCCGGCGACCTGGCCGGACCACGCGTGTTCTCCACCGGCACGATCCTCTACGGCGCCGACGGCGACTTCAAGGCGGTGGTCAACTCGCTCGACGACGCGCGCGCGCATCTGCGCCGCATGCAGGCGAACGGCGCCTTCAGCGTGAAGAGCTACAACCAGCCGCGCCGCGAGCAGCATCAGCAGATCAACCAGGCCGCGCGCGAGCTGGGCATGCTGGTGGTCGAGGAAGGCGGCTCCACGCTCAACCACAACCTGCCGATGATCCTCGACGGCGTCACCAGCATCGAGCACAACCTGCCGGTCGCGCCGCTGTACGCCGACGTGATCGGCCTGTGGAAGCAGACCGACGTGCGCAACACGCCGACCCTGGTGGTCAACTACGGCGGCCTGTCCGGCGAGTACTACTGGTACGCGCGCGACAACGTGTGGGAAGACAAGAAGCTCAACCGGTTCTTCCCCCGCGAGACGCTCGACGCGCGCTCGATCCGCCGCGAGACCGCGCCCGACTGGGACTACTACTACCAGACCGTCGGCGCCGCGGCGAAGAAGCTGCGCGACGCCGGCGTGAAGATCCAGACCGGCGGCCACGGCCAGCTGCAGGGCCTGTCGGAGAACTGGGAGATCTGGATGCTCGCGCAGAGCGGCTTCAGCAACTGGGAAGCGCTGCGCGCGGCGACCTACGACGGCGCCGACCTGCTCGGCCTGTCCAGGCAGATCGGCTCGCTCGAGCCGGGCAAGCGCGCCGACTTCGTGGTGCTGAACACCAACCCGCTTGAGAACATCCGCGCCACCGCCGACACGCGCTACGTCGCCGTCAACGGCCGCGTGTTCGACGTCGACGCGGACATGGCCGAGGTCGGCGGCAAGGGTCGCAAGGCGCCGGAGTTCTACTGGCAGCGCCATCGCGACGGCCGCAGCTTCGGCGTCGAGTTCGGACCGACGGCGATGTGCCATTGCCCGAAGTCCGGCACGCGCCACGTGCACTGATCCGCCCTCGCGCGGACCGGCGAGGCTGGCGCGGACCGTGACGGTTCGCGTCGGCGCCGGCCCGCCGGGCTAGGCGCCGGCGCGCGCTGCGGTTACCGTTCGCGCGCCCCGAGTTTTCCCGATACCGACGATGTCCCGATCCGAACCCGCGCATTCCGCCCCCGTCGGCGACCACGATCCGACGCAGCTGCGGCACGCAATGAAGCCGCGCCAGCTGATCATGATGGGCCTGGGCAGCGCGATCGGCGCCGGCCTGTTCCTCGGCTCGGGCATCGGCGTGCAGACCGCCGGCCCGGCGGTGCTGGTGTCTTATCTGCTCGCCGGCGCTCTCGTCATCATCGTCATGCACGCGCTCGGCGAGATGGCCGCGGCCAGGCCGACCAGCGGCGCCTTCTCGGTGTACGCCGCCGACGCGATGGGCGCCACCGCGGGCGCCACCGTCGGCTGGCTGTGGTGGGCGCAGCTGGTGGTCGTGATCGCCGCCGAATCGGTCGGCGCCGCCGGCCTGCTGGCGACGCTGTGGCCGGTACTGCCGGTGGCGCCGACCTCGCTGGTGTTCATGCTCGTCTTCACCGCGATCAACCTGCTCGGCATCCGCAACTTCGGCGAGTTCGAATTCTGGTTCGCGATCCTCAAGGTCGTCGCGGTGCTCGCCTTCATCGGTGTCGGCGCCCTGCTGCTGCTCGGCCTGCTTCCCGGCGTCGCCTCGCCGGGCCTGACCCACTTCTTCGCCGACGGCGGCTTCGCGCCGAAGGGCTGGGCCGGCATCGGCGCGGCGCTGCTGGTGGTGGTGTTCGCCTTCGGCGGCACCGAGATCGTCGCCGTCGCCGCGGCCGAGACCGAGGATCCGGAACGCAGCATCGCGCGCGCGATCCGCACCGTGGTGTGGCGCATCCTCGTCTTCTACGTCGGCTCGCTGGCGGTGATCATCGCGGTCGTGCCGTGGACCAGCCAAACGCTGAAGTCGCCGTTCGCCGCGGTGCTGCAGCACGCCGGCATTCCGGGCGCGGCCGAGGCGATCACCCTGGTCGCGGTGGTGGCCCTGCTGTCGGCGCTCAACGCGAACCTCTACGGCGCCTCGCGCATGATCTTCTCGCTCGCCGAGCGCGGCGAGGCGCCGCGCCTGCTGGCGCACCTCGACCGCCGCCAGGTGCCGGTCGTCGCGGTGCTGTCGAGCGTGGCGTTCGGCTTCTTCGCCACCGGGCTGGAACTGCTCTATCCGTCGCGCGTGCTGCCGGCGCTGCTGAACCTGGTCGGCTCCACCTGCCTGGTGGTGTGGACGATCTCGCTGCTGTCGCAATGGATCCTGCGCCGCCGCGCCGATCGCGCCGGCACGCCGCTGGCGTTCCGCATGCCGGGCTTTCCGTGGCTGAGCGGACTGGGCCTGGCGATGCTCGGCGCGGTCTTCGCGCTGGCGATGTGCACGCAAGGCCCGCGCCTGCAGCTGCTGTCGACTGCGGCGCTGACGCTCGGCATCGCCGCCTGCAGCGAGCTGGCGCGGCGCTGGCGCAGGCGGCGCGACGCGGCCTGACTCGCCGCCGCGCCGCCGCTCACAGCGGCGGCCGGATGCTCAGCAGCGCGCGCGGCCGCGGACCGTCGTACGGATCGTGCTCGAAGATCGGATAGCCGAGTTCGGCCGCCTCGTCGGCGTAGCGCTGGGCCAGCGCGAGCAGCTCGCGATAGGCGGCCAGCGCGGCCGCGCGCTGGCGTTCGGAGCGGAAATCGTAGCTCGGCGGATCGGCGTGCATCGGCTGCAGCGCGGCCGCGCTCTCCGCGGTGGCCGCCTCGACCTGGCGCAGTTCCTCCAGCGCTTTGCCGAGCAGGCGCATGGCGACGCGATAGCGCACCCAGCGATGGTTGCGCCAGCCGGTCACGCTGCCGCGCGGCGGCGCCTCGGCGGCGTAGTGCTCGAGCAGCAATTCGGCGGCGCGCTCGCCGCGCCGCGCCAGGCGGCGGATCAGCTCCGGCGACATGCGCAGGTTCATGCCGCCCTCGTCGGCGCGCAGGCGCACCGCGACGATGCGGTCGCGATAGCCGGGGATCGGCAGCTGCATGCCGTCGCCCCAGCCCTGCATCGTCACCACGATCGCGCGCAGGAAGCCGGACAGGCGCGGCCGTGAACCGGCGTCGACGTCGACCACGCGCGTGCCGCCGCCGCTGCCGTTGTGCTCGGGCATCCAGACGAAATCGCGCGGGTCCTCCGCCTGCGCCGGCAGGTAGCGGCCGTCGACGAGATCGATGGCGAAGCTCGGTCGCGACGGCACCAGCACGTCGAAGTAGTGGATCGGGAAATTGCTGCAGATGCCGCCGTCGGAGAACCACACCTTCTCGGCGACGCGGCGCCACGCGCCGCGACGGCGCGGCCGCGGCTCGACGCGCAGCCGCCACAGCGGCACCGCCGACAGCAGCAGCGGAAAGGCCAGGCTCATGCGCAGCGGCACCAGCACCGGCAGGTCGGCCATCGCCGGCAGGCGGTAGCGGCCGGCGAGCGGGCCGTCGGTGTAGCGGCCCGGCGAGTCGGCGATCATCGCGTCGACGATCACCGCCGGGAACAGGCGCCGCATCTCGTCCGCGTCGAAGCAGAACGATTCGTCGGCCAGCGGAAAACTGTACGGCCGGCCGTGATTGAGCGCGGTCGTCATCAGGCGCAGGTCGACGAAGCGCTGCTGCGCATCGCTCGTCGCCGCGTCGACGCGATAGCCGGGATCGGCGACGGGACCGCACCACAGATCGCCGAAGCGCAGCGGCCGCGAAGGATCCAGGCCGGCCAGCGACTGCAGGGTCGCGTGCAGCCACGGCGTCAGCGCATCGGCCTCGCCCAGGCCCGAACACAGGCCGTAGCCGTTGGCGGACACGCGGCGCAGCGCGTACAGCACGATCGACAGCGCGAGCGCGACGACGAACACCAGCGCGGCGGTGAACAGGGCCGCCACGCAGGCGATCCAGAACGTGCCCTCGCCGGAGCGCACGTCCAGCGCCCACAGCAGCGCCACGCTGAAGACCGCCGCCGTCAGCGCCGCGAACGGAAAGCTGGTGACCGCCGCGCACAGCCAGCGCCAGATCGCCAGTCCCCAGTGCGGCCGCTCGGGCATCAGGCCGGCGACCAGCAGGCGGTACAGACGTCGCGTCGACGCCTGCGGCTGGAACAGGCGGAACAGGTGCGTCGCGCCGGCCGCATCGGTGGCGGCGAGCTGCTCGGGCAATTCGGCGAGCCGCTCGAAGCCGCCCTGCGCGCGCCCGTACTCCGCGGCCGCCGCAGCCGCCGCGGCGATCGCACCGGCCGAGGCACCGCCGAGGCTGCGCAGCACGTAGTGCGAGGCCAGCCGTGCCAGCGCGAGCGGATAGACCACGCCGCTGGTGATGCCGCCCTTGAGGACCACGTCGCATTCGGGGCGGGGATGGTTCGCGCTCATGGCGTCCTCGTGGCGTCGGGGCGACGCCCAACATGACGATGCGCCGCGCTTTTTTCCAGACGCCGATGACGACGGCGTGAAGCGATCGACGATACCGGACGCGTCGAGGCGTCTGCGCTCCTCGACCCTGGACTGACACCGCGTCACGGCATCGGAGATGGCCGACGCTTCCGCTTCGCTACGGACTCCAGTCGAACCCCAGCCGCGCGGCGAGCGTGCGCACCGCCGACGCGTCGCGTTCGACCGCGTCGCCGCGCGCGACCATGCGCGGGCGCCCGTCGAGCGTGCAACGGATCGCACACTCGAGCAGCCCCGCGTGCGCGCGCGACAGCGCGTCGGCATCGGCGGTGTCGAGCACGCCGGCTTTCGCCAGCAGCGCGATCAGTTCGGACGAATTGCCGCTGCCGCGCAGTTCGGCGTGCCGCGCGGCGTGCACCAGCACCAGCGCCTGCAGCAGGAACTCGACGTCGACCAGACCGCCCGGCCCCTGCTTGAGGTCGAACTGCCGCGCGTCGGAGCGGTCGCGCTCCGCGCGCCAGCGCGCGCGCATGGCGACGACGTCGGTGCGGATCGCCGCAGCGTCGCGCGGGTTCGCCAGCAGGTCCTCGCGCAGCTGCGAGAAGCGGCGCGCCAGCGCGACGTCGCCGGCGACGGCACGGGCGCGGACCAGCGCCTGCAGCTCCCAGGTCCAGGCGCGCTCGCGCTGGTAGGCCTCGTATGCGGCCAGGCTCAGCACGAGCATGCCCTTGCTGCCGTCCGGACGCAGGCGCACGTCGACTTCGTAGAGCCGCCCCGCGCGCGTCAACACGCCGAGCAGATGAACGATGCGTTGCGCCAGGCGCGCGTAGTAGCGCTGGCCGTCGAGCGGACGCGCACCGTCGGACTCGGACTGGGCGAGTTCGCCGTCGTAGAGGAAGACCAGGTCGAGGTCGGAACCGAAACCGAGCTCGGCGCCGCCGAAGCTGCCGTAGGCGACGATCGCCAGGCCCGTGCCGTCGTGCGCACGATCGCCCAGCCGCCCGTGCGCGGCGACCAGGTCGCGTTCGGCGATGCGCAGCACGGCGGCGAGCACGACTTCGGCAACTTCGGCCAGCGCGCGCGCGGTGGCGACGGCGTCGAGCCGGCCGCCGAGGAAGGCCAGGCCGATGCGGAACAGCGCGGACTGGCGCACTTCCTGGACCAGCTCGATCTCCGCCTCGGGATCGGCCTCGCCGAGCGCGGCGAGACGGCGTGCCAGTTCCTCCTCGGCTTCGCGCCGCGTCGGCGCGGCCTGGTCGACGCGGTCGTCGAACAGGTCGTCGAGCAGCAGCGGATGGGCGATCACGCGGTCGGCGAGGAAGGCACTGGCCGAGAACACGCGGCTGAGCCGCCGCAACGCCGCCGGCTGTTCGTCGAGCAGGGCCAGATACACCGAACGGCGTGCGACCGCATGCGCGAGCTTGAGCAGGCGCGTCAGCGTGCGCACCGGCTCGGCCTGTGCCGCCGCCGCGGCGAACAGCGCCGGCATCACGCGGTCGAGGCGTTCGCGCGAACGCGCCGACATGTTGCGCAGGGCCGTGCTGCCGAGCAGGGCTTCCAGTTCGGCGGCGGCTTCCTGCGGCGGATCGAAGCCGGCCGCGGCGAGCGCGCGCGCGTCGACGCCGTCGCCGCCGTCGAGCGCACGCCACAGCTCGCTCCAGTGCGCCTGGGTCTGCTGCGCGGTGCTGCGCGCCTCGACCGCCATCAGCGAGCCGAACTCCTCGGCGACCGCGGCGCGGTGTTCTTGCAGTTCGCGCTCCAGCGCGGGCCAGCCGTCGCGGTCGAGCGCCAGCGCGAAGCGCTCGCGGATCGCCGCGTCCGCCGGAATCTCGTGCGTCTGCTGGTCGGCGAACATCTGCACGCGGTTTTCCAGCCGGCGCAGGAAGCGGTAGGCCGCGCGCAGCCGCTGCGCGCGCGCCGCGGGAATGAAGCCGAGCTGCTCGCAGGCGGCCAGCGCCGGCAGCAGGCCGCGCGCGCGCAGGGTCGGCTCGCGGCCGCCGCGGATCAGCTGCACCAGCTGCACGATGAACTCGATCTCGCGGATGCCGCCCGGACCGAGCTTGAGATGGTCGGCCAGATCCTTGCGCGCGACCTCGGCGTCGATCAGCGCCTTCATCTCGCGCAGGCCGGCGAAGGCGCCGTAGTCGAGATAGCGGCGGAACACGAAAGGCCGCAGCGCATCGAGCAGGCGCGCGCCGGCACCGCGGTCGCCGGCGACCGGCCGCGCCTTGATCCAGGCGTAGCGCTCCCAGTCGCGGCCTTCACGCTGGAAGTACTGCTCCATCGCGGCGAACGACAGCGCGACGCGGCCGGCGCTGCCGAACGGACGCAGGCGCAGGTCGACGCGGTAGACGTAGCCGTCGGCGTCGTGGTCGGCGAGCAGCGCGACCAGCGCCTGGCCGATGCGCGCGTAGTAGGCGCCGGCGTCGAGCGAACGGGCGCCGTCGCTGTCGCCGTGTTCGGCGAAGGCGAACACGACGTCGATGTCGGAGGAGAAGTTCAGCTCGCCGCCGCCGAGCTTGCCGAGCGCGAACACCACCAGGCGCTGCGGCTGCCCGTGCGCGTCACGCACGACACCGTGGCGCGCGGCGACCTGGCGTTCGGCGCCGCGCAGAGCCGCTTCGACGCAGGCCTCGGCCAGCACCGAGGCGCCGGCCAGCGTGGTCTCGACCGCGTCGGCGCCGTTGACGTCGCGCCAGATCAGGCGCAGCGCCTCGCGGCGGCGGAAGTGGCGCAGCTCGGCGCGCAGCTCGTCGTCGTGCAGGTCGGCCAGCGCGCCGGCGCGCGCGTCGGCGTGGCGCGGATCGCTCATCAGCTGCAGCAATTCCGGCCCGAGCAGGCGCGGATCGCGCAGGAAGCTCTCGTAGGCGAAGTCGCTGGCCAGCAGCACGCGCTGCAGGTGGTCGTCGACGCCGGCGTCGTCGTAGAACGGCACGCCGGCCTCACGGCAGGCGTGCTCGAGCCGCGACAGGCGTTCGTTGAGGAAGGCGGCGGTCGCGCGCGGCCAGTTCGCTTGCGGAAGCATGCGCGGATTGTCGCAGCAGGCTCGTACGGGCGGCCAGCGCGCGGCGGGCCGGCTCCCACCCGCCGCGGCGGTCGATCCCGGCACGGCTTCACCAAAATGACTCGGGATTCATGCAAGCCGGCGCCTGTCATGGCATCGTCACGCGCTGGTCATGAACGCCATATTCGACATTCCCGCCCCGTCCCGCCCCCGCGCCGTGCGCGAGGGCGTGCGCGTGTTTGCCTGCGCCCTGGCGATCCTGTTCGCGGTCGGCCAGCTCGATCCGGGCATCGACCTGTACTCGCTGCCGCAGCACGACATCGTGCAGCGCCTGGCGCTGAACGCGCTGCCGGCGCTGACCGTGTTCGGCCTGCTGCTCGCGCTGACCCGGCGCGTGCTGCTGGCGAGCTGGCTGGTGCTGCTGGCGGTCGGCGGGCTGTACGCGGCCAACAGCGTCAAGCTCGGCAGCCTGCAGACGCCGCTGCTGCCGGCCGACCTGCGCTTCCTGGCCGAGCCGGGGCCGGCCTTCCGGCTGTTCTCGCAGTACCTGCACGTCGACCTGCTCCACCTCGTGCTGATCGCCGTCGCCGTGGCGCTGACCCTGGCGCTGTGCCGCGAGCGCCGGCTGCGCGTGCTGTCGGGCTGGCGCGCCCCGACGCTCGGCGCAGCCACGTTGCTCGCCGGAGTCGGGCTGGCCGTCGGCTCGACGCCCTGGCGCGGCCTGTACCAGTCGACCGAAACCGCGTTCCGCCCGTGGGCGCTGACCGAAAGCGTGCTGCAGACCGGACTGATCGGCAGCCTGCTGGTCTACCACTGGGAGATCGCCGGCAACGGCGTGCCGGCGGCCGATCGCGACGCGGCGCTGAACCTGCTGCGCCTGCACGCGCCGGCGCTGCGCAACGCGGCCACCGCGGCGGCGAGCGCGGCCGAACCGCCCGACATCGTGGTCGTGCAGAGCGAATCGCTGTTCGATCCGGCGCGCCTGCGCCGCGTGCTGAGCGGCCGCTGGCTGCGCGAATACCACCGCCTGACGCCGCTGGCGACGTACGGCGATCTTGCCGTGCCGACCTACGCCGGCGGCACCATCCGCACCGAGTTCGAGGTGCTGACCGGCGTGCCGCTGACCAGCCTCGGCGGCGTGCAGTACCCGTGGCTGGAGCTGGACGGCGACGAATACCCGGGCCTGGCGCGCACGCTCGGAGCGCAGGGCTATCGCACCGTCGCGATCCATCCGAACGCCGGAGCGTTCTGGAACCGCACGCGCGCCTACGAGGCGCTCGGCTTCGAGCGCTTCGTCGACGGCGCCGCCTTCGCCGACGCGCCGATCGTCGGCCTGTTCACCGCCGATGCCGCGATGACCGACCGCGTGCTCGACGAACTCGCCGACGACGGCCCGCCGCAGTTCGTCTTCGCGATCAGCATGGAGAACCACGGTCCGTTCGACTGGCGGCCCGGCCTGGACGCGCGGCGGCTCGACGCGCTGCCGATGCCGGAGGAGCTGGACGCCGGCGCACGCGGCTGGTTCGCGAACTACCTCTACCTGCTCGACGATGCCGATCGCGAACTCGGCCGCCTCGCCGACGCGCTGCTGCAGCGCCAGCGGCGTACCCTGCTGCTGTTCTATGGCGACCACCTGCCCGACCTGGCGCCGGTGTACGCGCAGCTCGGCTTCGACGACGGACGCGACGCGATGCGCCAGCCGGTGCCGTGGCTGCTGCTGGACAGCGCCGCGCCGCGCACGCGCCATCTCGACGCGCGCAGCTGGTCGCTGCCGGCCGTGCTGCTGGACGCCGCTGGCGTCGCCGACCGCTCCTATTTCGGACTGCTGTCCGCGCTGCTCGACGACGACGATTTCGATCCCGACGACGCCGACACGGCAGCCGGCCTGACCGCGCTGGCGCGCCTGCATCTGCGCGGCGAACTGGAACCGGTCATCGACGAAGCGCTCGACCTCGCCGACGCCGACGAACTCGGCTGAGGCGCCGCGGCTTCCATGGATGCCCGCGTTCGCGGGCATGACGTCCGGATTTACGTGCGGCGGCGGCGATCAGATGCGGGCCGGAATGGCGTCTCGTCGTCGATGCCACACGGTTCGGCAGCCTGTCTACAACGACCAGCCGTCGCGCCGACGCACGGACCGCCACACCCCACCGCCGTCATTCCCGCGAACGCGGGAATCCATTGTCCGTGCGACGCGCGGCGTCATCGATCCCGCCCGTTCGACAGCAAGCCTTCAACGGCCCTCTCGTCACGCAGATCGGTACAACATCACCGCCGTCATTCCCGCGAACGCGGGAATCCATTGTCCCCGCACGCGGCGACGAACCTCCCGCGACATCCCGTCGCGCGGACCAGATTTCCGCAGCGTCATTCCCACGACCGCGGCCATCCATCGTCCGCGCACGCCCCGCGGGCGTGTCGCCGCGAAACCGGTTCCAAAAAAAAGGGCCTCCCCGGAGGGAGGCCCTTGAGTTCACGCATCGATCTTCGAGT
>NZ_JBHSHD010000013.1:0-134375 GCF_042652785.1 Dokdonella ginsengisoli
GCGCAGCGGCGACACGCTCAGCGGCATCGCCGCGCAGAACGGCGTCTCGCTGTCCTCGCTGATCGCAGCCAATCCGCAGATCAAGAACCCGAACCTGATCTACCCGGGACAGACCGTGCACATCCCGGGCGGCGGCGCTTCGCCGTCCAAGCCGCAGGGCAGCGGCGGCGTGGACGGCCCGCAGGGCACCTCCGGCGCCAGCGGCAACAAGGCCGCCGACATCGCCAAGCAGTTCCTCGGCCGCAACGCGTCCGAACTCAAGCGCAGCGGCGACCTGCCGATGAATCCGAACGTGCCCAGCAACATCTGCTGCGCGAATTTCGTCTCGGCGGTGCTGCAGAAGGCCGGCGTGCTCGACAAGCACACCGACCTGGTTTCCGGCTCGAGCAAGACCGGTCGCGGCGTCGAGGGTTCGATCGGCCAGATCCTCAAGGATCGCGGCTGGAAGGTCGTCGATGCGGCGCACGCGAAGCCGGGTGACGTCGCCATCGTCAACAACGGCGGTCACGTCGAGCTGGTCGCCAGCAACAAGAACGGCGACATCACGCTGATCGGCTCCAACAACATCAACAAGGACGGCACGCAGCAGGTCAGCTACGGCAAGCCCTACGGCGGTGCGTGGTATCTGACCCCGCCGTAAGCGGTCTTGCGTCCGCAATGCAAGAAGGGCGGCCTCTGGCCGCCCTTTTTGTTGCCGCTGCTTCTTTGTTACCGCTGCTTCGTCCGCGCCGCGCACCGGCGGCGCGCGGCGCGATGCAGGCCGGGACTACGGAACCTCGAAGATCGCCTCGGGAGCGCCGTATTGCGCCGCCCACGGCGCCCAGGCCATGTCGGTCGGTCCGACCACGCTCGTGACGAGCTTCCACTGCGTCGACTGGCCGCGCAGGAGCGCGGCGTAGACGTTCGATTTCATGCCCGCTTCCGCCGCCTCGGCGAACGGCGTGTCCGCGTATTCGATCGGCTGGCCGCCCGGCGTCTGGATCGACGCGTAGACGAACGCCCATTCGCCGGAAACGCGCAGGCTCGACACGTCGAGCTGGGCCGGCTTGCCGAGCGCGCCGACCACGTCGGCCACGGCCGGTTTCAGGATCGCCTGGCGTTCCGGCGAGTTCGTGGCCGGGGTGCGGGGAGCTTCTTGCGCGTGGGTAGCGGTCATGAGGCTGGCACTCAGGATCAGGGGAAGGATTCCGATACGCATGGCGCTCTCGCTGCGAGTCGCGATGAGGCGGAAAGAACTATGTAGCGCGCTGCGCCGCCGACTGCAAGCCGCAGCGGACGGGCCGTCCCCGCGGTGCGCGAAGGCCGGCGGCGCGAAATTTCCGCCGCGCGGAGCCGCCGCCCCGACCGGTGCGTGCGCGCAGGCGGAATTCAATAAAATGTGACATAGTGTACGAAGCGGCCGCTGGGCGGAACGGCCGCGCCGAGCACGGCGCATTCCTGTCGAATCGCCTCGCAACGGGGAACAGGGGGAAAAATCATGCGACTCGCGAACGGTATGCGCGGTGGCCTGCTGGCGGCCGCGTTCCTGACGACCCTGCTCGCCGGCGCCGCCGGCGCGGCGGCTCCCGATCCCGCGCGCTACGAAGCGGCGACGGAAGCGCGGATCGATCCGAAAGGAGCCTCGCACCTGCCCGCCAAGAGCGGCAGCGGCGCCTGGTCGTTGTCGCGCGCGGCGACGCCGCAGGCCGCGACGTCGAACCAGTATCCGCCCGAAGTGGAACCAAACGACACGCCGGCGACCGCGACGCCGCTCGGCGGCGCGTCGGCCGCGCGCGAAGGCAACATCTTCGGCGCCGGCGACGTCGACTACTGGTCGTTCACCGGCGCCGCCGGCGATCGCGTCTATGCCGCGACGATGACCAGCCTCAGCTCGAACGCGAACGTGGATTCGGTGCTCCAGCTGATCGCCTCCGACGGCACCACCGTCATCGAAACCGACGTCGACGACGGCACCTTCGGCGCGACCTCGTCGAGCATCGCCGGCGCGACCCTGCCGGCGGACGGCACCTACTACCTGCTCGTCCGGCACAACACCGCCGCCACGCAACTGCGCCCCTACCGCCTGTTCTTCCAGCTGCGCAGCGGGGCGCCCACACCGGAAGCCGAACCGAACGACACCTTCCCGGGCCAGCCGATGCCGGGCGGCAACTGGGTTTCCGGTTCGACGTCGGCGACGACCGACGCCGATTTCTACACGCTGAACCTCAACGCCGGCGACACCGTCTTCGTCAGCGTCGATCTCGATCCCGAACGCGACACCATCGAGTGGAACGCGCAGGCCGGACTCGGCACGTTCGGCACGCCGCCGCAGATACTCGTCGCCAACGATGCCGGCGCCGCGACGCCCGATTCGGAAGCGTTCTTCCTGTCGGTCAAGAACCCCGGCACCTACGGCGTGCTGGTCGGCGTGCCGGCCGGCGGCACGACGTTCGGCACCTATCACCTGAGCGTCACCGTGTTCCCGCAGGTGAACGAAGGCGTGAACTGCACGACCTACACGTCGACCAACGTACCGGTCACGATTCCGGACGGCCCGGGCATCGTCAGCTCGACGATGGTGATACCGGGCAATCCGCGCATCGAGGATCTCGACGTCGCGATCAACATGACGCACAACTTCATGGCCGACATGGACGTGCAGCTGACCTCGCCGAGCGGCAACACGGTCGGCCTGTTCAGCGACATCGGCTCGGTCACGGTCGGCGCGCAGACCACGATGGACGCGATCTTCGACGACGAAGGCGCCATCCCGAGCCTGTTCACCGTCACGCAGGGCCTGCGCCTGGCGCCGGAACTCAACTATCGCCTGTCGTGGTTCGACGGCCAGCCGGCCGGCGGCACCTGGACATTGACGCTACGCGACGACGCCGCCGGCGACGGCGGCACGCTCAACAGCTGGAGCCTGCGCGTGTGCGAACCGCCGCCGCCTCCGACCTGCGCGCCGGGCTTCCTCGAGACGACCGTCGTCTCGACCGACTTCGAGTCGGGCGCCGCGGGCTTCACGCACTCCGGCACGCAGGACGAGTGGGAACTGGGCCTGCCGACGTTTCCGCCGATCGCCGACTGCGCCAGCGGCTCGAACTGCTGGAAGACCGACCTGGACAACACCTACGAGGCGAGCGCCGACGAGGAGCTGTTGTCGCCGGGCATCGATCTCACCGGCTTTTCGCCGCCGGTCGTCGTGCGCTGGGCGCAGAAATTCCAGGTCGAGAGCGCGCAGTTCGACACCTTCTCGGTCGACCTGCGCCAGGCCGGCGCGCCGGCGAACGCCGTGCGCCTGTTCCAGCACCTCGGCGCGGACATGGTCGACAACGTCGGCAATCCCGTCACCACGATCCAGGAAGCCGCCGGCTGGGGCCAGGTCGTCGCGCGCGCCGATGCGCTGGCGGGCCAGAACGCCGAGTTCGCGGTGCGCCTGGTCACCGATACCACCGTGCAGCGCGCCGGCGTCGCGATCGACGACTTCAGCGTCACCGCCTGCCGCGCGGTCAGCGCCGACCTCTCGATCACCAAGACCGACGGCGTGACGGAAGCGACGCCCGGCGGCAGCGCCACCTACACGATCACCGCCTCGAACGCCGGCCCCGACGTCGCCAGCGGCGCGACCGTCGCCGACACGTTCCCGGCCGCCCTCACCTGCACCTGGACCTGCGTCGGCGCCGGCGGCGGCACCTGCACCGCGGCGGGTTCGGGCAACATCGCCGACGCGGTGAACCTGCCCGCCGGCGGCAGCGTCACCTACACCGCCTCGTGCGCGATCAGCGCGGCGGCGAGCGGTTCGCTGTCGAACACGGCCACGGTGACCTCGCCGGTCGTCGATCCGGTTCCGGCCAACAATTCGGCCACCGACACCGACACGCTGAACGCGCAGGCTGACCTGTCGATCACCAAGACGGACGGCGTGACCAGCGTGGTCGCCGGCTCGGCCACGACCTACACGATCACCACCTCGAACGCCGGCCCGAGCAACGCGCCCGGCGCGACGGTCGCCGACACGTTCCCGGCCGCCCTCACCTGCACCTGGACCTGCGTCGGCGCCGGCGGCGGCACCTGCACCGCAGCGGGTTCGGGCAACATCGCCGACACGGTGAACCTGCCTGCCGGCGGCAGCGTCACGCACACGGCGAGCTGCGCGGTGTCCGCCGCGGCGAGCGGCACGCTCGCCAACACCGCCACCGTCGCCGCTCCGGCCGGAGTGACCGATCCCGCGCCGGCCAACAACAGCGCCATCGACACCGACACCGTGCTGGTTCCGGCCCAGGTCGGCGGCACCAAGACCGTGGCCGGCGCGTTCACGATCGGCAGCACCGTCACCTACACGGTCACCCTCAACAACAGCGGCGGCGCGCAGGGCGACAATCCCGGCGACGAATTCACCGACGTGCTGCCGCCGCAGCTGAGCCTGGTTTCGGCGGCCGCCACCAGCGGCACCGCGAACGCGAACATCGGCGCCAACACGGTGACCTGGAACGGCACGATTCCGGCCAGCGGCAGCGTCACCCTGACCGTCACGGCGACGATCGGCGCCGGGGCGAGCGGAAACATCGCCAACCAGGGATCGATCCGCTACGACGGCGACGGCAACGGCAGCAACGAGAGCGACGCGCTGACCGACGATCCCGCCACCGGGGCGGCGAACGATCCGACCGTCTTCGCGGTGATTGCGACCGCGGACCTGTCCATCACCAACAGCGACGGCGTGGCCAGCGTGCTCGCCGGCGGCACCACCACGTACGCGATCGTGGCCTCCAACGCCGGACCGTTCGCGGTCGCCGGCGCCACCGTGACGGACGCGTTCCCGCCCGGACTGACCTGCACCTGGACCTGCGCCGGTTCCGGCGGCGGCACCTGCACGGCGTCGGGCTCGGGCAGCATCGGCGATGCGGTCGACCTGCCGGTCGGCGCCGGCGTCGCCTATGCCGCGACCTGCACGGTCGGCGCCGGTGCCATCGGCTCGATCAGCAACGTCGCGTCGATCACCGCCCCGCCCGGCACCGTCGAGACCCAGCCCGCCGACAACAGCGCTACCGACACCGACACGGTGATCGTGCCCTCGCTGGTGACCGCCACCAAGGCCGTCGGCGGCTCGTTCCTGCCGAACGGCAACGTCACCTACACGATCGTGCTGGCCAACGGCGGCGGCGCACAGGGCGACAATCCCGGCGACGAATTCACCGACGTGCTGCCGGCCTCGCTGACCCTGGTCTCGGCCACCGCGAGCAGCGGCACGGCGGTCGCGAACGTCGGCGCCAGCACGGTGACCTGGAACGGCCCGCTCGCCTCCGGCGCCAGCGTGACGATCACGATCCAGGCGACCGTCGCGGCGAGCGCGAGCGGCTCGATCGGCAACCAGGGCACGTTCGCCTACGACGCGGACGGCAACGGTACGAACGAGTCGACCGGCGTCACCGACGACCCGTCGACCGCGGCGCCCGGCGATCCGACGACGTTCACGCTCGGCGCCCTCGCCGACCTGTCGATCAGCAAGACCGACGGCGTCGCCACCGTGCAGGCCGGCACCGGTTCGACCTACACGATCGTCGTCGCCAACGCCGGCCCGAGCGCGGTCAGCGGTGCCACGGTCAGCGACGTCTTCCCGGCCGGGTGCACGGCGCCGGCCTGGACCTGCGCCGGCAGCGGCGGCGCGAGCTGCCCGGCTTCCGGCAGCGGCGACATCGCCGCGAACGTGGACCTGCCAGCCGGCGCCAGCGCCACGTTCAGCGCAACCTGCACGGTCGACGCGAGCGTCGCCGCGGGCACCGTGATCACCAACACCGCGCAGGTCGCGGTGCCGGCCGATGCCACCGATCCGAACCCGGCCGACAACAGCGCCAGCGACAGCACCACCGTCGAAGCCGCACCGGCCGGTGCCGCGGTCGGCGGCCGCAAGACCGTCGCCGGCGACTTCGTCGAAGGCGGTGCGGTGACCTACACGATCGTGCTGACCAACACGGGTGGCGCGCAGGCCGACAACGCCGGGGACGAATTCGTCGACGCGCTGCCGGTGGCGCTGTCGCTGGTCTCGGCCAGCGCCGACAGCGGCGCCGTGGTCGCGGACGCGGGCACCAATACGGTGCGCTGGAACGGCGCGATCGCCTCCGGCGGCAGCGTGACGATCACCATCCAGGCGACGATCGCCGCCGGCGCGAGCGGCCAGGTCGTCAACCAGGGCACGATCCGCTACGACGCGGACGCGGACGGCAGCAACGAAGCGACCGCCGGGACCGACGATCCGGCCACCGCGACGGCCGGCGACGCGACGGCGTTCCGCATCGAAGGCGCCGCCGCCGAACCGGCGCCGGTGCCGGGCCCGGCGGCCCCCGGTCTGCTGCTGCTCGGCCTGGGACTGGCGTTCGCCGGCCTGCGCCGCGCGGCGCAGGCGCGGCGCTGATCCTTCGCTCCGCTTTCCGCCGTGCGCGGGAAGCGGAACGGCGCTTCAGCCGGCGCGTTCGACGAACGCGCGCACGGCCGCGGCGTCGAACGGCCAGCCGAGCTCGCGCCCGTCGCCGTCGTCGCGCAGCACCGGCACGCGCGCGCCGTAGCGCGCCTCGAGCTCGGCGTCGTCGTCGATCCAGCGCGTGTCGAAGTCCGGCGCACGCGCCGCCGCGAGCACGGCCAGCGCCTGGTCGCACAAGGGACAGTCGTCGCGCTGGAAAAGAATCAGCCGCATGGCGGTCGGTCTCCGGCAAACCCTTAGAATAGCGGTCTTCCTTCCCGCGGCGGCCACGGCCGTCCGCTCCGCTATCGAGGTTTCCTGTTCATGGCCGTCAGCGTGTTCGACCTGTTCAAGATCGGCATCGGTCCTTCGTCGTCGCACACGGTCGGGCCGATGCGCGCGGCCGCGCGGTTCTGCGAACGCTGGCTGGCGCAGGACGACGCGCTCGAACGCGTCGCGCGCGTGCAGTGCGAGCTGTTCGGCTCGCTGGCGCTGACCGGGCGCGGGCACGGCACCGACAAGGCGGTGCTGTGCGGCCTGGAGGGCGCGCAGCCCGACACGATCGATCCGGACTCGATTCCCGCCACGCTCAAGCGCATCCGCGGCGAGAAACGCATCCGCCTGCTCGGCCGCCACGAGATCGCGTTCGACGAAAAGAAGGACCTGATCTTCAACAAGCGCCAGCGCCTGCCCTACCACTCCAACGGCATGCGCTTCAGCGCCTATGCCGCGGACGGCGAGCTGATCGCCACGCGCGACTACTACTCGGTCGGCGGCGGCTTCGTCGTCAACACCGACGAGGCCGCCGACGACCGCATCGTCGCCGACACCACGCCGCTGCCGCACCCGTTCCACTCCGGCGACGAGCTGCTGGCGATCTGCGAGAGCACCAGTAAGACGATCGCGCAGGTCATGCTCGCCAACGAACGGTGCTGGCGCAGCGAGGCGGACATCCGCAGCGGCCTGCTGACGATCTGGAAGGCGATGCAGAACTGTGTCGCACGCGGCATCCGCGAGACCGGCACCCTGCCCGGCGGCCTGCACGTGCAGCGCCGCGCGCCGTCGATGGCGCGCGAACTGCGCGAGATGCCGGAAGCTTCGCTGCGCGACCCGCTGACGATCCTGGACTGGGTCAACCTGTACGCGCTCGCCGTCAACGAGGAGAACGCGGCCGGCGGCCGCGTGGTGACCGCGCCGACCAACGGCGCCGCCGGCATCGTGCCGGCCGTGCTGCACTACTACGAGCGCTTCTGCCCGAAGGCCAACGAGGAAGGCGTGATCGAGTTCCTGCTCACCGCCGGCGCGATCGGCATCCTCTACAAGGAGAACGCCTCGATCTCCGGCGCCGAGGTCGGCTGCCAGGGCGAGGTCGGCGTGGCTTGCTCGATGGCCGCCGGCGGGCTCGCCGCCGCGCTCGGCGGCAGCATCTACCAGGTCGAGAACGCGGCCGAGATCGGCATGGAGCACAACCTCGGCCTGACCTGCGACCCGATCGGCGGCCTGGTGCAGATCCCGTGCATCGAGCGCAACGCGATGGGCTCGGTCAAGGCGATCAACGCGCAGCGCATGGCGATGCGCAGCGACGGCAAGCACCGCGTCTCGCTCGACAAGGTCATCAAGACGATGCGCGAGACCGGCCGCGACATGAAGGACAAGTACAAGGAAACCAGCCGCGGCGGCCTGGCGGTGAACGTCATCGAGTGCTGAGCCGCGGCGCTGCCGGCGCAGCGCCCGCCCCCTCGCGCAGGCAAAAAAAAAGAGGCGGGGTTTCCCCCGCCTCTGCAATCGCTGCCGCGATGCGGTTACGGGATCGTGATCGGATCGCCGGCCGAGTTGTACCAGTAACGCACGATCGTCGCCGGGAAGCCTTCCGGCGCGGTCGTGGTCAGGTGCGCGTAGCCGTAGCAGAACCCGCCCGGCGCGTCGCAGACGAAGCGGAAGCCCAGATACCCGTCCGCACCGGACTGCCAGTTCGAGGTATCGGCGGTGCCGCCGACGGCGATGAAGGTCGAAGACGCCCCGATCGTCGCGCCCGAGGCCAGCACGTCGTACGAATCGACGTTGCCCACGCCGCCCTCGCCGGCGGCGTTGTTCGGCCAGTAGAAGTGCAGACCGTTGGCCGGATCGTCCTCGTCGACGTCGTACAGGTTGACGTTGGGATCGGCCGAAGTGCCGGTCACCCAGTTCAGGTACAGGCCGTCGAACGTGGCCGGAATCGCCAGGTTGATCTCGCCGCTGTCGACGATGTCGCCGCCGCCCGAGCCCGAACCCTTGATCGCGACGTACATGTGCGCGGCCGGCGCCAGGCCGTTGGCCTCGGTGAACACGACCTCGGCGAACGTGACGGCGGTGAGCTCGGCGGTCGGCGTCGCGGTGATGGTGATCGCCTGCGTGTCGGTGCCCGAGCCGTCGAGGGCGAAGCTGGTCGTGTCCGCCGACAGCGTCACGCCGGGCGGGTTGTTGAACGTGACCGTCCAGCTCGACGGCTGGCTCAGCGTGCCGCGCAGCGTGCGCGTCCAGCTGCACGAATCCACGCAGCTCATGTCGCGCATGCTCGGGATGTTCAGCGTCTTCGGATCGCCCGAGGACGCCGGATCGGCGGCGAGGAAGTTGGCGTAGGTCTCGTTCATGACGAAGCCGGCCTTCGCCGCCTTGGTCAGGTCGATGCGGCCGCTGCCGACGTCGTCCGCGTCCCACGGCGTGGTCACGTCTTCCTTGAAGCCGTCGGTGACCGCGGTCAGCATCATCGCCGACTTCACTTCCGGCGGCGTCCAGCCCGGCTGCGCCGCGCGCAGCAGCGCGCCGGCACCGGCCAGGTGCGGCGACGACATCGAGGTGCCGCTGAGGAAGCCGTAGCTGCCGGACGCGTCATCGACGGCAGCGTAGATGTTCACACCGGGGCCGGTGATGTCCGGCTTGGTCACCGTCACCAGCTGGCTCGGGCCGCGCAGGCTGAAGCCGCCGAGCACGTCGCCGCGCAGCACGCCGGCGGTGAAGTCGCTGACCACCGGCTCGGGCGCGATCGCACCGTCGAAGCCGTCCTGGAAGATGCGGTCCGGATCGGAGCCGGCCGAATTCATGAAGGCGATGATCGCCTGGCCTTCGCTCTGCAGGATGCTGTAGGCGGGCAGCGTCGCCGCGCCGACGTTCATGCTGATGCCGCCGGTGGTGTTGTTGTAGACGATGGCGACTTCCGCGCCGGCGTCGTCGGCGTTCTGCACCTTCTCGGAGAAGTTGCAGCCGCCGCGCTCGATCAGCGCGATCGCGCCGTCGAAATAGTTGGCCGGGAATCCGCCGGTCGCCGTGCAGCCGGAGATGTTGTCGGCGAAGCTGCGGATCTCCAGCCCGCTGACCGAAGCGCCCGGATCCGGGCCGGAACCGGGCGTCAGCGTGATGTTCTGCAGCTGCGCCGGCGGCGTGCCGGGGCCGGTGACCGACAGCTCGCCGTCGGCGGCGACGTTGCGGTTGTGCGTCGAGGCCGCGACCGTGGTCACCCACGGGCCGAGGTGGTTGACCTGTCCGACCGGATCGGGCGTGGTCGCGCGCGTGTTGCCCGCCGAAGCGGCGACGAAGATGTCCGCCTGCAGCGCGTCGAGGAACTGGCGGTCGCTCTCGCCGGTCTCCCACGGGCTCTGGCCGCCGGAGATCGAATAGTTGATGACGTCGACGCCGTCGGCGATCGCGTTCTCGATGCCGGCGAAGATCGCGGTGTCGCCGCAGGTGTTGGTCTCGCAGACCTTGTACGTGCGCAGGCTCGCGCAGGGCGCGACGCCGGACATGAAGCTCGCGTCCGGCGGCAGCGTCGGCGGCGGCACGGCCGAGGCGGTGACCGTGTTGCCGGCCGCGGTGCTGGCGGTGTGCACGCCGTGGCCGTTGCCGTCGTTGGCTTCCGGATTGGGACCGTTGCAGGTGCCGCCGCCGTCGGTGGTCGAACAGTCCACCGCGCTGATCTGCTTGTGGTTGCTGCCGCTGAAGCCGCAGGCTGCGTCGTCGGCGAAGGACGGATGGCCGGTGTTCGCACCGGTGTCGATGACGCCGACGACGACGCCGAAACCGCGCGTGCCGGTGCCGCCGGGCACGTTGGTGCCGTCCCAGATCGTCGGCGCGCCGATGAATTCCGGCCCGCGGTAGGTGTCGAGCTGCCGGTCACGCGCGCGCACCACGCTGCGCACGCCGGGCAGGCCGGCGACCTTCGTCGCCTCCCTCGTCGTCAGCTCGAGCGCGACGGCATTCATCGTGATCGCGTAGCTGTGCGTCGGCGCCGCTGCGCGGCCCAGCGCCTGCCCGATCGACGCCAGATGCGCATCGCGACGGCCGGCCAAGTGCGCCTGGTAGGCGATCGCGGCGCTCGAGCTCACGTCGAGCTTGCGGCCGCCGTTCGCGCCCGGCGCGGTGGCTGCGAGACCGGCGACCTCTCCGCGATAGTGCAGCAGGCCGCTCTCTTCGAAGCGGACGACGTAGGCATGGCGCGCGGAAGCGTGCTCGGCGCTGGCGGCCTTTTGCGAGGAACCCGCCGCCGAGGCCGGCAGCGGCAGAACGGCGCCGGCGAGCGCGAGACCTATCGACGCGGCGAGTGTCTTGATGTGAAGCGACTTCTTCCCCATGGCGATCTCCAGAGATTTCATCGTGAACAGCGGAAAGAACGAGGCGCACGCACCCGACGTGCGCACGATCCGTTCGCGGCAAAAATGACGATGAAGCAGGACCCCGTCCGGGCGTTATAGCACCGCCCTTACATGCCTGCAAAAGCTCCCCGGGCGCCCGCCCTCCCGGCCGGACCCGAACCTGCCGCCCGGCCGGCGCGGCCTGCCGCATCGGCGCCGACGAACCGGCGCCAATAAAAAAGCCGGCGCGGGAAACCCCGCGCCGGCTCGTCGAAACAGCCTGACGATAGCGGATTACTGCAGGTTGACCGGCCGTCCGTCCGGCGTGGTGCCGTGGCCGCGGATGATCCAGTTGAAGGTGAACGTCGGGACGACGTCGGTCACCGGCGTCAGCTGCAGCGTGGCCAGGTTCGGATCACCCGCCGTGATGGCGTTGATCGCACTGATCCACGAGCGCTGCTGATCCGGACCGGCATCCGCACTGGCCGGGTAATGACCCTGGCGGCCGCGGTTGACGATCGCGATCAGCACGTCGCCCGGACCGTTCAGCGTGATGCCCGGAGCCGGCAGCGTGATCGTCTGCATGTCGTCCAGCACGGTGACCGCCACGTTCTCCGCCTTGCCCACCAGCGTCGCGCCGTTGGACGGATCGGAATCGTTGTCCTGGAACACGTAGTAGTCGAACAGCTCACCCATCACGGCGCCGTCCGAACCGCTGTCCGTCTGGCTTCCGAAGACCGTCTCCAGCGAGGTCAGCGTGAACGGATAGCTGGCGGCGGTCGGCGTGAAGCGGTTGAGCCACAGGAACTGCAGCGGCGGACTGGCATCGCCGCTGCCGAGCAGATTGAAGCTTCCACCGGTGAAGGTGTCGATCTGCAGGTCGGTACCACCGCCGGCATCCGTCGAGCCCTTGACCGCGGCCGTGATGTGCTGATCCGGCGACTGTCCGCTCGCCTCGACCAGGTTGACCTGGCCGAACGAAACCACCGGCAGGGCGCTGGTCAGGTTCGCGGTGATCGTCAGCTCCTGCGTCTGGCCCGGGGCCAGGTTGAAGGTCGCCGGAGAAACGGTCAGGCCGAAGCCGGTGCCGGTCGCGGTCGCGTTCCAGCTGCCCGCGGTGGAGAGCTGGTTCTTGACCGTGCGCGTCCAGGTGCAGCTCGTCTGGCAGTTCGCGTTGCGGACCGACGGGATGTTGAGGTCCTTCAGCGCGACGGTGCCGCCGCTCGGATTGGCGTCGACGAAGCGCTGGTAGGTCTCGTCGAGCGTCAGGCCGGCCTTGGCCGCCTTGGTCAGATCGGCGCGGCCGCTGCCGACCTGGTCGACCGTCCACGGCGTGATGCCGTCTTCCTGGAAGCCGGTCTGGAACGCCGTCGTCATCAGCGCGGACTTCACTTCCGCCACCGTCCAGTCCGGATGGATCTCGCGGATCAGCGCGGCGGCGCCGGCCACGTGCGGACTCGACATCGAGGTGCCGCCCATGAACATGTAGTTGTTGTCCTGCGGACGGCCGGCGGCGTAGATGTTGACGCCGGGGCCGGTGATGTCGGGCTTGGTCAGGTCGGCGACCGCGCCGGAGGTCGGGCCGCGGAAGCTGAAGGCGCCGAGCACGTCACCCTGCACCGTGACCAGCGAGGTGCCCTTGGTGAAGTCGGCGACCGCACCGTTCGGCACGACCGTGTCGAAGCCGTTGGCGAAGATCACGTCCGGATCCGGCTCGCTGCCGTTGTTGGCGTTGACGAAGTCGATGAGCGCGTCGGAGGTGGCCAGATCGTTGATCTTGAACGACGCCAGCGTGGCGCCAGTGGTGTCCATGCCCTGCACGTCGTTCTTGTTGTTCGCGACGACGACCATCACCGCGCCGGCGGCGGCCGCGTTGTTGATCTTCTCCGTGAACGCGCAAGCCGTCGTCGCCGGCGGCGTCGCACCGCGGCGGATCACCGCGATCGCGCCCTGGAAGTAGTTGGCCGGGAAGCCACCCGTATCGGTGCAGCCGGCGATGTTGGTCGGATAGGTGCGCAGCGGATAGCCGGTCAGGTTCTCGACCTGGTCCAGATCCGTGGTGCTGCCCATCGTGCCGCCGAAGCTCTGGATCAGCGCCGGCACCGGATCGGGGCCGGTCACCTCGAACGTGCCCTGGCCGATGGTCTGGTCCTGGGTCGAGGCGGCGACCGTGGTCATCCACGGACCGGTGTGCGAGACGCGACCGACCGGACTGGTGCAGGCCGCACGCGTGTTGCCGGCCGAGGCGGCGACGAAGATGTCGTTGTTGATCGCTTCGAGGAAGTCGCGATCGCTGTCGTTCCACGGCGAACCGCCGCCGCAGGTCGGACCGATCGAGAAGTTGGCGACGTCGACGCCGTCGGTGACGATCGCCTCGATCGCGGCGTTGATCGCGCTGTCGGGCAGACCGCCGGTCGCATTGGCGACCTTGTAGGAATAGACCGTCGCGCACGGAGCCACGCCGGACATCTTCACGCCGTCCGGCAGGTCCGGAGCGGGATTGGCGGTGTTGTCGACGAAGTTGCCGCCGGCCGTGCTGGAGGTGTGCACGCCGTGGCCGAGGACGTCGTCGGCGCCCACCGGGGCTTCCGGATTGGTGCCGGTACAGGCGCCGGCCGAACTCTGGTTGCAGTCGAATGCGTGCAGCTTCGGATTGGCCGCGCTGAAGCCGCAGGTCTCGTCATTCGCGAACGACGGATGCGTGCTGTTCGTGCCGGTGTCGATGACGCCGATCTTGACGCCAGTACCCAGCGCATTCGCGCCGCCGGGAACGTTCGTGCCGTTCCACAGCGTGTCGGCACCGATGAACTTCGGACCGCGATAGGTTTCCGGGGTGTAGACCTTGACCGCGCGCACCGAGGCCACGCCCGGGGTCGCGGCGACCTTCGCCAGCTCGCTCGGACTCAGGCTCGCCGCGATGCCGTTGCGGATCACGCCGTAACTGTGGGTGATGTCGAGCGGCCGGCCGAGGCGGCTCTCGATCTCGGTCACGTGCGCCGCACGCTGGCCGCCGAGGTAGGAAGCGTAGGCCCTGGCCGCCGGCGACTGCGCATCGAGCTTGCGCGCGCCGAGCGTCTTGGGCGCCGTCGCGCTGAGTCCCTGCACGCCGCCACCGTAGTGGAGCAGGCCGGGCTCGGCGAAGGTGATGATGTACTGGCCGATGCTGCTGACTTCGGTCGCGGTCGAAGTCGCCGCTTCGAAGCCCGGCTGCGCCGCGGACACCGCCGGGGACAGGCCGATACCCAGCAAGGCCACCCCGACGGCGGCGGCCAGCGCGTTTACGTGAACCAACTTCTTCATCTTCAAATCTCCGACGCAATCGCAAGTAAGGTCGCACTGCAGCAGCATCCATACGCCGCCGCACGGCCGTGAGTGAACCAAAGTGGGGATCCGGGAGGGGCTTTGGCGCAACCGCTTTCACACAGTCTACGAAGTCCGCCAACTATGTAAAAGTTCTCTATTCGAACAGTTCGCTACTGTAATAGTCACGCTGCTGTGCAGCGCAAAAAACCGTACCCGAGGGTACGGCCGGAGGCGTGCCGATCGGCTGCTGGAGGCGGTCTCAGCCGGCGGGCGGAGGGGCGAAGAATTCCGCCGCCTCGGCCAGCGAGCGCGTGCGCGGCAGCGGCGGCAGGCTGGCGAGGAAGATGCGGCCGTAGCCGCGCGTGGTCAGGCGCGGATCGCACAGCATCAGCACGCCGCGGTCGTGCACGTCGCGGATCAGGCGTCCGGCGCCCTGCTTCAGCGCGATCACCGCGGTCGGGATCTGCCAGTCGGCGAACGGATTGCCGCCGGCTTCGCGCAGCGCGTCGAGCCGCGCCACCAGCACCGGATCGTCCGGCGCCGCGAACGGCAGCTTGTCGATGACGACCAGGCTGAGCGCCTCGCCGGCTACGTCCACGCCTTCCCAGAAGCTGGCCGCACCGAGCAGCACGCCGTTGCCCGAGGCGCGGAACTCGGTCAGCAGGCGATGGCGCGGCGCCGTGCCCTGCACGAACAGCGGAAAGCCGACCCGCGTCGGCAGCAGCTCGGCGGCCCGGCGCAGCGCGCGGTGCGAGGTGAACAGCAGGAACGCACGCCCGCGCGAGGCCTCCAGCATCGGCACCGCGGCGTCGACGACGCAGTCGACGTAGTTGGAGGCGGCCGGATCGGGCAGGCCCTGCGGCAGATAAGCCAGCGCCTGGCGCGCGTAGTCGAACGGACTGTCCAGGTTCAGCGTGACCGGATCGTCGAGGCCGAGCTGGCGCGCGAAATGATCGAAGCGGCCGGCGACCGACAGCGTGGCCGAGGTGAAGATCCACGCCGCGCGGCTCTGCTCGCGCAGCTCGCGCAGCGGCGCGGCGAGGTCGAGCGGCGTCGCGTGGAAGGCGAAACCGTGCACCGAGAGTTCGTACCAGTGCACCGCGTCGCGCGTGCTGCCGTCGGTCAGGTGGGCGAGCTTGGCCGCGTGCTCGGCGGCACGCTCGGCGATGCTGCCCAGGCCGCGGCTGCGTTCGGCGTGCTTGCCGACGATCTCGTTGAAGTCGTCCAGCGCCACGCGCAGGGTTTCCAGTTCGCGTTCCACCTCGGCGTCGCGCTCGATCGAGACGAACGACCCTTTCGGCGGGAAGCGATCCAGCGCCAGGCGCAGGCGCTTGATCGTCGCGCCGAGCGCGTCGACCGGCGCCTGCAGCGAGGCGAACGCGCCGCTGACGTTGGCGCATTCGGCGACCGTGTCGCCGGCCAGCTCGGTCAGCTGCCGCGCCGACAGCGTGGTGGAGAAGAACTGGCCGGCCAGTTCCGGAATCTGGTGCGCCTCGTCGAGGATGAACGCGTGCGCGCCGGGCAGGATCTCGCCGAAGCCCTCCTGCTTGATCGCCAGGTCGGCGAACAGCAGGTGGTGGTTGACCACCACCAGATCGGCCTCCTGCGCCGCGCGCCGCGCCTTGACGACGAAGCATTCGCCGAACGCGGGGCAGTCGGCGCCGAGGCAGTTCTCGGTGGTCGAGGTCACGCGCGGCCACAGCGGCGAATCCTCCGGCACCTCGGCCAGTTCGGCGCGATCGCCGGACGCCGTGCGCGTCGACCAGACGTGGATCGACTGCAGCTGGGCGACCTGTTCGCGGCCGGCGAAACGCCCTTCCTGCCGCGTCTGCTCGAGCCGGTGCAGGCACAGGTAGTTCGCGCGGCCCTTCAGCAGCGCCGCGCCGACGCGCGCGCCGAGGACGCCGCGCACCTGCGGCAGGTCACGGTGGAACAGCTGGTCCTGCAGCGTCTTGGTGCCGGTCGAGACGATCACGCGCCGGCCCGACGTCAGCGCGGGCACGAGATAGGCGAAGGTCTTCCCGGTGCCGGTGCCGGCCTCGGCGACGAGCATCTGGCGGTCGGCGATCGCCTCCTCGACCGCCACCGCCATCGACTGCTGCGAGGCACGCGACGAGAAGCCGGGCACTTCCCGCGCGAACGGCCCCTCGGGGCCGAGCAGATCGGCGGCGGTGGTCATGGATTGAGGGCTGAGGATTGAGGGCTGAGGGCTGTGAGGGCCGAGGGCTGAGAGCGAGCGCCGCGCCCATGCCGCCTGCAGTCCTCGATCTCAGCCCTCACAGCCCTCAGCCCGGCCCCACTCACATGCGCAGACGCGGCGCGACGCGGCATTCCTTCAGGCGCTGCCTGGCCTGCGCCACGGTGGCGGAATCGGCCAGCGCCGTGCGGGCTTCGACCACGGTCTGCCAGTTGCGCGCGCACAGGCTGCCGACCTTGGGGCCGAGCGTGAAGCTCTTGATCGCGGTCTGCTCGGCCGGCAGCCAGTTGCCGCGCGCGATTTCCAGCTCGGCGACGTACTGCAGGATGTCCGGCGCGTCCGGCGCGAGCTTGAGCGCGGAATTGGCCGCGGCGATCGCGCCGGCGTAGTCCTTCGCCGCCTCCGCCGCATGCGCCTTGCTGAGGAAGCCGTCGATTGCCGGATCGCGCAACGGCTGCACCTGCACGGCCGAATCGAGCCCTTCGCCGGCCGCGCGGATCGCGCGCACCGCGGCGACCGGATCGACCGCCACCGCGGCCGGCTTGACCGCCGGTGCCGGCGGCGGTTGCGTACAGCCCGCCAGCGCGAGCACGGCCGAGAAACCGATGTAGCGAGCCTTCATGTTCATCCGTCGTGTCGGAACGAGCGCCGATTCTCGCATGACCGTCAGCCGCCGCCGAAGAACTGCTTGAGCTGGTCGATCGGGCAGTGCTCCTCCTCCGCCGGCGCGTAGCCGGTCGCGAACGGCAGTTCGCGCGCGCCGCTGCAGGCCGGATCCGAACGCTTGCCCTCGGTGCTGACCCACACGCGCTCCATGCCGTCCTGCGGCACGTTCAGCGGCAGCGTCGGCAGGCGCTTCATCAGCTCGATCCAGATGCGCAAGGCGCCGGTCGAGCCCATCAGCCGCGTCGGCTTGTTGTCGTCGCGGCCGACCCAAGCGACCGCCAGCGTGCTGCCGGTGAAGCCGGCGAACCAGGAATCGCGCTGCGTGTCGCTGGTGCCGGTCTTGCCGGCCGCGCGCAGGTTGCCCAGCCCCGCTTCGCCGATCGAGCGCGCGGTGCCGCTGACGGCGACCTGCTGCATCGCGTAGGTGACCAGCCGCGCCGCGGTCGTGTAGTCGCCGCCGCCGGGCTTCACCGCGTAGCGCGTCAGCGGCCGGCCCTGCGCGTCGAGCACGCCGCGCAGCGCGCGCAGCGGAATGGCGTGGCCGTCGGCGGCGAGGTACTGGTACAGCCGGGTCACGTCGAACGGGCTCAGTTCGACCGCGCCGAGCAGCAGCGAAGGATTGGGGTTGATCTCGCGGCCGAGGCCGAACGACTGCAGGAAGCCGCGCACGCGGTCGACCCCCACGCGCAGGCCCAGGTGCACCGTGGCCAGATTGAAGCTGCGCACCAGCGCGTCGATCAGCAGCACCTGGCCGTGCGTCTGGCGGTCGTCGTTCTGCGGCTGCCAGCGCGTGCCGTTCGGCTGCGCCATGTCGATCGTGCTGTCGTCGACCTGCGTCGCCAGCGAGTAGCGCTGCGGCTGCGCCAGCGCGACCAGATTCACGAACGGCTTGACCAGCGAACCGATCGGCCGCAGCGCGTCGAGCGCGCGGTTGAAGCCGGGCTCGTCGACGTCGCGGCTGCCGATCATCGCCTGCACTTCGCCGTCCTGCGCGCCGGTGACGACCACGGCGGCCTCGACCGCGTCGCCGCGCTGGCCCAGGCCGGTGAGCGCCTTGTCGATGGCGCTCTCGGCCAGCGCCTGCGCCGACGGCGCCAGCGTCGTGTGGATGGCGAGGCCGGCGCTGTTGAGTTCCGCGTCCGGATAGTCCTGCTTGAGCTGGCGCCGCACCAGGTCCAGAAACGCCGGGTAGCGGTCGCGCGGCAGGGTCGCCTTGGTCGCCGTGCCGATCGGCTGCCTGATCGCGGCGGCATGGCTGGCGTCGTCGAGCAGGCCGGTGTCGCGGAACATGCCCAGCACCAGGTTGCGCCGCGCCAGCGTGCGTTCGGGATTGCGGCGCGGATCGTACAGGCTCGGCCCCTGCACCATGCCGACCAGCAGCGCGATGTCGGCGGCGCCGAGCGTGCGCACGTCGCGGCCGAAGTAGAACTCGCTCGCCGCGGCGAAGCCGTGCACGGCCTGGCCGCCCTGCTGGCCGAGGAAGATCTCGTTGACGTAGGCCTCGAGGATGCGCCGCTTGTCGTAGCGCGCCTCGATCAGCAGCGACAGCAGCGCCTCGTTGAGCTTGCGCATCAAGGTCTGGCTGCGGTCGAGGAACAGGTTCTTGACCAGCTGCTGGGTCAGCGTCGAGCCGCCCTGGACGACGCGGCCGGCGACCAGGTTCGCCCACGCCGCGCGCGCGATGGCGCCGAGGTCGATGCCGCGATGGCTCTTGAAGTCGCGGTCCTCGACCGCCTGCAGGCCGCCGAGCAGCAGCGGCGGAATCTCGCCGAGCTGGACCACGCGGCGATCCTCCTGCTGCGTGCCGTACAGCGTGGCGATGCGCGCCGGCTCGAGCCGCGCGCCGGGCAGCGCGGCGCCGCTGTCGGCGTCGACCAGCTCGCCGACGCGGCCGCCGGCCAGGGTGAACGCGATGCGCCGCTCGCGCTCGCGCCCGTCGAGGTAGATGAAGCCGCGCCGCGAGATCGTCCAGCGCGCGCCGTCGCGGTGGAACGTCCCCGGCACACGCGCCACGGCATCGTCGACGTAGCGCGCCGCGTCCAGCTCGAGCTGCAGCGCATCGGCGCTCATCGGCAGCCCTGCGGCGAGCTGCAGCGGCCGCGCGTAGACGCGGCTGGGGTACTCCCAGGACAGGTCGTCGAAGCGGCTGCGCACCTCGCGGTCCAGATACCACGTGTACGGCACCAGGAATCCGATCGCCAGGCCCAGGCCGATCCAGAACGGAATCCGCAACACACGCCAGGCCGTGCGCAACACGTTCAGAAAACCCGCGGGGAAGAAAGACGGCTCATTCGCTGTAACGGCAGGCTAGGCGGAAGAAGCGGCTGGAAGGAGGCGATCGGCGGACCGGATCGAGGCGCGCGCAGTGTAGCCGCGCCGCATCGCAGGTGGCGAGACGGCGGTTTCGCGCCGGAGCGGCCAGATCGGCGATAATCCTCGGGCTAGCGCCTTTGGTACGGAGTCTGGATGCACGTCACCCCGATCGCCGCGAAGCCTTCCGCCGGCGACGGGATGGCTGAACGGCCCAGTCGCCCATCCGCCGCGATCCCGCTGCGCGTGTGCGTGTACGCGGCGCAGACGCCGAGCGCGGAACGGCTGCAGGCCCTGCGCGAGCGGCTGCCGCGTTCCGCCGCGTTCACGGTACTGGGCGCCAGCGACGCCTGGCGCGAAGCGGCCAATCGCCTGTCCGGCGACGCCGCCGCGGCCGATCCGCTCGACCTGCTGCGCGCCGCGGCGAGCGCCTTTCCGGGCGAAAATCTGATCCTGCTGCGCGCCGACCTGGACCTGCCCGAGTTCGCCGTCGAACGGCTGCTGCGCGCGCTCGAGCGTCCCGACGTGCTCGGCGCCCTGCCGCTGGACGAACGGCACCTCGACCCCGGCCGCAGCGGCGTGCTGCGGCTGGCCGGCGTGCACGGCGCGGATGCGCAGCGCCTGGACGCGCTCTGCTACGTCTGCTCCGACCGCCGCCTCGACGACGACGCCGGTTTCCCGCCCACCCTGCCGGCGCTGTCGGCCTGGCACGGCGAGCGCCTGGCCCAGCTCGGCGCCGAACGGCTGCGCGAGCGCGACGCGCTCGACGCGAGCGGCCTGCGCGTGGTGCGGCTCGATCACCTGTACGTCGAAACCGGCGCCGACGCGGAGCCGGCGGCGCGTGACGCGGCCATGCCGTCCGCGCTCGATCCGCTGCGCGAGCGCCTGGCCGCCGCGCTCGAGGCGGGCGTGACACCGGCACGGCCGGGACTCGACGCCAGGCCAGTGCTGCTGCACGTCCTGCACGGCTGGGGCGGCGGCGCCGAACGCTGGGTGCGCGACTTCGCCGCGGCCGATACGGCGGCGCATCACCTGGTGCTGATCGCGCGCGGCCGCTTCGCCAGCTGCCGCCACGGCGAATGGCTGGAACTGCGCGCCGGCTCGCCGGACGGTCCGCCGCTGCGGCGCTGGCCGCTGCCGCGGCCGATCGCCGACACCGCGCTCGGCGACGACGCATATCGCCGCGTGCTGGCGGACGTGCTGCGCGACTACTGCGTCGACGCGGTGGTGGTGTCCTCGCTGATCGGCCACAGCCTCGACGCGCTGCGTACGCCGCTGCCGCTGTACTGCGTCGTGCACGACCACTATCCGCTGTGGCCGGTGCTGCATCGCGACTTCGGCGACGCCGCGCTCGCCTTCGACGAGACGCAGCGCGCCGCCGACCTGCTCGCCGCCGGCGCCGGCGGCGAATTCGCTGACCGCGACCCGCAGCACTGGCGGCGGCTGCGCGACGCCACCGTCGCGGCGCTGCGCGATGCCTCGGCGACGCTGATCGCGCCGAGCCGTTCGGCGCTCGCCAACCACCTGCGCCTGGCTCCCGAGCTGCGCGCGCTGCCGGCGCAGGTGATCGCGCACGGCCTGGCGCCGTGGCCTGCCGATGCGCCCAGGCCCGCGGCGCCGCCGCCACGCGAACGGCTGCGCCTGCTGGTGCCCGGACGCATCCGCCACGGCAAGGGCGCCGCGCTGCTGCGCGCGGCGCTGCCGCGGCTGCGCGAGCGCGCCGACCTGTTCCTGCTCGGTGCCGGCGCCGACGCGCACGTGCTGTTCGGCGAAAGCGGCCTGCACGTCGTGCTCGACTACCGGCGCGACGAGCTGCCGCGCCTGCTCGCCGAAATCCGTCCCGACGCCGCGCTGCTGCTGCCGACCGTCGCGGAAACCTTCAGCTACATCCTGTCGGAGCTGCGCAGCCTCGGCCTGCCGGTGATCGCCACGCGCATCGGCGCCCTGGCCGAACGCATCGAGGACGGCAGCGACGGCTTCCTCGTCGACACCGACGTCGAGGCGATCGTCGCGCGCGTCGACGCGCTGACGCAGCGGCGCGAGGCGCTCGACGCGGTGCGCGCCAGGCTCGCCGGCGAACGCCAGCCGACGCCGGCGGAAACCGCGCAGGCCTACGCCAGACTGTTCGACCTGCCGCCGCGCGCCGTCGCGCGCTACCCGCTGGTCTCGACCGGCGCGCAAGCGCTGCACGAGGCCGCGCTCGAACACGCCTTCGTGCAGACGCGCGAGCGCGAACGCACCGTACGCGCCGACCTGGCCGCCACCGAGCGCGAAAGCCGGCGGCGCGGCGAATGGGGGCACGGGCTCGACCGCGAGCTGGTCGAGGCGCGCACGCAGCTGCGCACGCTGTACGAAAATCAGGAACGGCTGCTGCAGGAGACCGACCGGCAGCGCAAGACCATCGCCGACCTGGAACTGCTGGCGCGCGATCGCGAGGCGCTCCTGGCCAGCCGTTCCTGGCAGGTGACCCGGCCGCTGCGCGCGACCACCACCCGCCTGCGCGCGCTGCGCGCCGGCCTGGCCTATCGCGCCCTGCACCTGCGCAGCCTCGCCTCGCGCGTGCGCGGCAGCCTCGCCCAGCGCGGCCTGGCCGGCACCGTGCGCCGCGTCGCGCAGGAGCTGCGCCGCGGCGGCGGCCCGGCGCAGGCGCGCATCGCCTATCCGGAGCCCGGCGACGACTTCGCTCCGTTCGCGGTGCCGACCAGCGACCGCCCGTGCGTGTCGATCGTGATTCCGGTCTACAACAAGATCGCCTACACCAGCGCCTGCCTGCGCTCGATCGCCGAGCACGCTGGCGCGATCCCGTTCGAGGTCGTCGTCGTCGACGACGGCTCCAGTGACGAGACCCCGCGGCGCCTGGCCGACGTCGCCGGCATCCGCGTGCTGCGCAACGCGCAGAACCTCGGCTTCATCGGCTCGTGCAACGCAGGCGCCGCGGCCTCCGCCGGCGACCACCTGCTGTTCCTCAACAACGACACGGTGGTCACCGCGGGCTGGCTCGAAGCGCTGGTGCGCTGTCTGGAGGAGGCACCGCAGGCCGGCCTGGTCGGGGCCAAGCTGGTCTATCCCGACGGCCGCCTGCAGGAGGCCGGCGGCATCGTCTTCGACGACGGCTCGGGCTGGAACTACGGCCGCTTCGAGGACCCGGCCGACGCGCGCTTCGGCTTCCGCCGCGAAGCGGACTACTGCTCGGGCGCCGCGATCGCGATCCGGCGCGAGCTGTTCGAACGGCTCGGCGCATTCGACCGCCGCTACGCGCCGGCCTACTACGAGGACACCGACCTCGCCTTCGCCGTGCGCGCGGCCGGCCTCAAGGTCTACTACGAGCCGGCGGCGACCGTGGTGCATTTCGAGGGCGTCACCTCGGGTACCGACGTCGCCAGCGGCACCAAGCGCTACCAGGTGATCAACCGCGAGAAGTTCCTCGACAAGTGGAAGGACGCGCTGGCACGCCAGCCCGCGCCCGGCACGCCGATCGCGCGCGCGGCGACCCATCGCGCGACCAAGCGGGTACTGATCGTCGACGCGACCACGCCGACGCCGGACCAGGATTCCGGCTCGCTGCGCATGGTCAACCTGATGCGCGTGCTGGCCGACCTCGGCTGCCAGACCAGCTTCCTGCCCGACAACCGCGCCTGGATCGAACGCTACACCGCCGACCTGCAGGAACTGGGCGTCGAGGCGCTGTACAGCCCCTACGCGGCCGATCCGATCGCGCTGCTGCGCGAGCGCGGGCGCGAATTCGACCTGATCGTGCTGTCGCGCCACTACGTCGCGGCGAGCTACGTCGGCCTGGTGCGCCTGTACGCGCCGCAGGCCACGCTCGCGTTCGACACCGTCGACCTGCACTACCTGCGCGAGCAGCGCGCGGCCGAACTGTCCGGCAAGCCGGAACTCGCGCGCCACGCCGCGGCGACGCGCGCGCAGGAGCTGAAGCTGATCCGCGAATGCGACGTGACCTTCGTCGTCAGCCCGGTCGAGCAGGAACTGCTCGCGCGCGAAGCGCCCGGCGCGCGCGTCGAGGTGCTGTCGAACGTGCATGAGATCTACGGCTGCCGCCAGCCGTACGGGCAGCGCCGCGATCTGGTCTTCGTCGGCGGCTTCCAGCATCCGCCCAACACCGACGCGGTGGAGTGGTTCGTGCACGAGGTCTTCCCGCGCGTGCGCGCCGAGCTGCCGGACGTGACCTTCCACGTGATCGGCAGCAAGGTGCCGGACGCGATCCGCGCGCTCGCCGACGAGCACGTGCTGGTGCATGGCTACATCCAGGACATCGCGCCGTACATGGACGGCTGCCGCCTCTCGGTCGCGCCGCTGCGCTACGGCGCCGGCGTCAAGGGCAAGGTCAACATGGCGATGAGCTACGGCCTGCCGGTGGTGGCGACGTCGGCGGCGGTCGAGGGCATGCACGTGCGCGACGGCGAGGACGTGCTGGTCGCCGACGACGCGGCCGCGTTCGCCGCGCACGTGGTGCGGCTGTACCGCGACGAGGCGCTGTGGAACCGCCTGTCGACGAACGGCCTGGACAACGTCGAACGGCACTTCTCGTTCGCCGCCGCGCGCGAGGCACTGCGGCAGGTGCTGCGCTAGGCCGCGCCGGCGCGGTCCTGCTGAACGCGGATCCACAGGCTGCCGCCGCCGAAGCCGCGGCCGCCGAGCGCTTCGCGCACCAGGTCGGGGAAGCGATGGAAGGCGTAGTTGCAGCCGAACTCCACGGCGTAGCGCCGCGAGTCCATCAGCAGCGCGCGCACCAGGTACTGCTCGTTCCAGCTGCGGTTCTCGGCGATCACCCAGTCGCGCGGGTACTCGTGCGGCAGATGGATGTCGTGGATGTGCACGTGCACGCCGTCGGCCAGCCGCGGCAGGATCTCGAAATAGATGAAATTGACGTCGCTGCCGGTCTTGGCGACGTGCGAGGAGTCGACGAACAGCACGTCGCCCGACTCCAGCCTGTCGAATTCGGCGAGGTCGACGTCCTGCACCTTGGCCTGCAGCAGCCGCGACACGCCGGGTACGCCGGCGAGCAGGAACTCGCGCGGGTACGGCTCGATGCAGGTGAGGTCGAGCCGTTCATCCAGGAAACGGCGATTCACGTCGGCGGCCAGCAGCGTGGAGAATCCCGAGCCGATCTCGACCACGCGCCGCGGCCGCCAGTGCCGCAGCAGCACGAAGTACGCGCGCGCGTCGAGCCAGCTGAACTGCGAATTGCGGGTGAAGAAGCCGGTGAGCTGCGACGACTCCTCCAGCACCTCGGGATAGTCGTAGCCGGGCATGAAGCGCGGGAACGCGCAGCGCAGGATCTGCGCATGCGAAGCGTCGTTGAAGTCGATGCCGGCGACCTGCGGCGAGCGCGGCCAGAGCCGGTGTTCGAGGCCGGCAAGCTCGGCCGTGTCGACGACCGGCGAATAGAAATGCCCGTTCGGGTGGGAGGTGGTCGTCGTCGACGGGAGCGGCGGCTCCGCGGCGGCCGGTTCGGGCTCGCCCGGAACGGAAGACGGCGCTTCGTTCGCCACCGGCTCCACCGCCGGCAACGCCGGCCCGGCCCCCGCCAGCAGATTCCGCAACCGACCGCGCAGGGTCATGCTGCCCGCCTTGCACACCCGCGCCCCCGCGCGTCGGATTTCGATACTACAGCGGTCCGCCGGTGAAGCCGTGCGGCGCCTGGCCGTGCCAGCGGACTTCGCCTTCGGCGGCGCCGGCCGGGCCGAAGCGCCGTTCGTGCAGCACACAGGCGCCTTCGGCGGACCGCACGACGAGCGTGCCGGCGCGCGTGCCGTAGCTCTCGCCGCGGATGAAGATCGGCGCCAGCACGCGTTCCAGCGCCGCGCCGACGCCGGTATCGGGCAGCGCCGCGTCGGGCGGCTGGGTCTCGTCGCGCAGCAGGTCGAGCAGGGGCGCGTCGCCGACGGCTCCGCCGTGTTCGGCGACGAGACGCTCGAAGCGGCGCTGCAGACGCTCGGTCTTCGGCCAGTGCACGCCGATCGGACCGTTGCTGATCACGTGCACGCCGGCCGCCAGCGCACGCACGCGACGGTCGCTGCTGCCGAGCGCGAACACGCCGTCGGCGTCGCCGACGACGAGGTTGAACGGTCCGAAGTCGCCGGCGTTCGCGCGCAGGGCGTCGAGATAGCGGGCCGGCGTCTCGTCGCCGAGCACGAAGTCGCGCACGAGATCACCGCGCGAACGCGGCGCCGTCGCCGGAACGCCGGTGCGCAGGTTGGTGACCGCCGCGAAGCGTCCGTCGTCGCGCACAGCCAGCCAGCTGCCGCCGGCGACCAGATCGCGGCCGCCGGCCACGCGGACGTCCTCCTGCCACGGCTGCGCCGGCGCGCTGGCGCGCGCATGGAATTCGTCGCGGTTGCCGAGCAAGAGCAGCGGCTTGCGCGCAACGGCATCGACGGCGATCAGCAGCAGGCACATGGAGAGGCCGGGATTGGAGATTCGGGATTGGGGATGGGAAGAAGACGGTTGCGAGACGGCGGCATTCTGCAGCGACGGGGCTTTGAAAACGCCGCCCGATCACCAGTCCGCGATCCCCGATCCCCGCTTCATCACGGCTTGGCCGCCAGCGCCTGCGCGCGCGCTTCCAGCGGAGCCAGACGCGGATTGCCCGGCGCGAGTCCGCGAGCGGTGCTCAGCGCACGCACGGCGTCTTCGCGACGGCCTTCGCCGATGCGCGCATCGGCCTGGTCGAGGAAGGCGTTGACGAGCTTTTCGGTCATCGAAGGAACGGCGGCGTCGTCCGGCGCGATCTGGCGCACCGAGTCGAGCAGCGCATGGGCGCGCTGCGGCGCGCCGTCGGTCAGCGCCTGCGCGAACAGCTCCTTGGCGCGCGCCGGCAGGCGCGCGATGCCGGCCAGCGCCTCGCGGTCGTTGCCGTCGATCGCCAGCGCGGCGCGGTACTTGTCGTACGCGCTGTCGCCGGGCGGAACGATCAGATTCCCGGCCGCGGCCGCGGTGCCCGCCTCGGCGACCAGGCGGCGCACCTGCTCGATCTGTGCCGGCGTCGGCGCGCTGCGTTCGGCGCCGATGGCCAGGCGTTCGCGCAGCTCGCGCAGGTTGGCGCGGGAAGCGCGCAGGTCCGGCAGGTCCGGCGCGAGTTCGGATGCCTGCGTCAGCCACTTGTCGGCCACGCCGGCGTTGCTGTCGTCGATCGCCGCGTTGGCCTGCACGACGAACGCCTGCGCGACCTTGCGCAGGCCGGCTTTCGCGCGCGCGTTGGCCGGATCAAGCTTCTGCACCGCGCGGAACAGTTCGAGCGCCGCGTCCTCGCTGCCGCTGACGCGCCCGGCGCGCAGCTGCGCCTCCGCGCGCGTCACGGTTTCCTCGAGGGCGACGCGTTCGGCCTCGCGCGCCTGCGCGATCTGGCCGAGCAGGTCGGGCAGTCCCGCGTACGCGGGCAGGATGCGCGCGATATCGTCGCTGCGTGCGGCCGCGGTCGTCACGTCCTTGGCCGCCAGCGCGCTGCGCGCTTGCGCCGCCAGCGCATCGGCGACCTTCTGCAGCCCGGCCAGGGCGAGCGCATTGTCCTTGTCGCCGGCGAGCACGCGCTGGTACAGCTCGGCCGCGCCGCCGCTGCCGGTGATGCGTCCGGCATCGAGCGCGCTGCGCGCCGACGCCAGCCATTCGCCGACCTCGTCGCCGCGCGATTCGCCCTGCTTGAGCGACGCGTCGAGCCGTTCCACCTCGGCGCCGCCGCCGAGCAGTTCGCGCGCATCGTTGAGGGCTTCGCGCGCGCCGACGAGATCGCCGGCCTTCAGCGCCGCTTCCGCGCGGCCGAGCAGCTGGCGGCCGACCGCGTCGAGGCCGCGGCGTGCGACGTCGTTGTCCGGATCCTGCGCGCGCGCGGCGAGGAACAGCTCGCGCGCGCTTTCGCCCTGCTTGCCGGTCAGATTGCCGGCTTCGAGCGCGCGCTGCGCGCGCGACAGCGTGTCGTTGAATTCGGTGCGCGGCAGCAGCGCGCGCAGGCGGTCCTGGTTGCTCCAGGCGAACACCGCGCCGATCGCCAGCACGGCGATCGCGCCGATCGCCAGCAGGCCGCCGCGCGGCGTGCCGGGGCGCGGCGTGCGGCCGCTCGGCGCGGGGCTGCGCTCGGCGCGGATGGCGTCGCCGTCGAGCGCGGCGACGATCTGGTCGATGCGGCCGAGGCTGGGTTCCGCCCGTTCCGCGGCGCCGCTCGCGGCGGCGGGAGCCGGCTCGGCCGCGCCGAAGCTTTCCGGCAACGGCGTCTGGTGCCGGCTGGCGGTCATCGGCTGCAGGGCGTGCAGTTCGGGCAGGCCGCCGCTCTCCAAGCGGCGCTCGATCTCGACGATCGCCGCGGCCACTTCCTGGCCGGTCTGGAAGCGGTCTTCCGGCTGCTTGGCGAGCAGCCGGCCGATCAGCGGCTGCAGCGCGCCGATGCCATCGGGCAGCACCGGCACCGGCTGGGTGATGTGCATGATGCCGATGGCGAGGGAGTCGTCGGCCTGGTACGGCACGCGCCCGACCAGCATCTCGTACAGCACGACGCCGAGCGCGTACAGGTCGGAGCGGCCGTCGACCGGCTTTCCGCGCGCCTGCTCCGGGCTCATGTAGTGCGGCGTGCCGACGACGGCGCCGGTCTTGGTCATGCGCAGGGTGGAGTCGAGCGCGCGCGCGATGCCGAAGTCGGTCAGCGCGGCGGAGCCGTCGTCGCGCAGCAGGATGTTGTCCGGCTTGACGTCGCGGTGGACGAAACCCTTTTCCTGCGCGTAGCCCAGGGCACCGGCGATCTCGCGGATCACGCGCAGCGCGAACGCCGGCTCGCGCGTGCTGCCGTCCTTTGCCAGCACCGGCCCGCCGCCGAGGTACTCCATCGCGATGTAGTGGTAGTCGCCGGCGCGGCCGACGTCGTGGATGCCGACGACGTGACGGTGGTGCAGGCGTGCGGCGATCTTCGCCTCGCGCAGGAAGCGCTCGCCGAAATTCGGGTCGGCGAGCAGAGCCGGCGACATGATCTTGAGCGCGACTTCGCGATCGACCGATTCCTGCACGGCCAGGTACACCGTAGCCATGCCGCCGCGACCGAGCTGGCGCAACAAGCGGTAACCGGGAATCTCGATCACGTTGGCGTCATGTCCGCTTGGGGCCGCCGGAAAGCCGTGTTCCGGAATGGTTTTCGAGGATAGCACGCACTTTGCGTGCCACGGACGCCGGTACCGTCCGGTGATGTCAACGCAAGATGAAGAATCGTCGCAAGAGGCGCGCAGGCGCCCCGCCGGCAGGCCCGGCCCTAGCCGACGCGACGCGCCTCGATCACGTTCGGCACCGCCAGCAGCTGGTTCAGCAGGCTGCTGAGCTGGCCGAAGTCGGACACGCGCAGCGCGTAGTCCATGATCGCCACGCCATTGCGGGCGTCGACCCGCGCGTTGACCGCGATCACGTGCGCGTTGGCCGCGGCGATCGCGTTGCTGACGTCCTTGTGCAGCCATTTGCGATCGTAGCCGCGCACCACGATGTCGACGTCGTAGGCGGCCTGATTGCGCGTGCCCCACTCGACCGCGACCACGCGGCTGGCGTCGCGCTCGCGCAGGCTGGCCAGCTGGGCGCAGTCGGCCCGGTGCACCGAGACGCCGCGGCCGCGCGTGATGAAGCCGGCGATCGCGTCGCCGGGCAGCGGATGGCAGCAGCGCGCGAGCTGGGTCAGCAGGTTGCCGACACCGTCGATGACGATGGCGCCCTGCTCCGCGCTCGGCACGCGGGTCGGCGGCGGCGGCGGCACGGCGCCGGGATCGGGCGCCGGCGCGCTCAGCTCGTGCAGCGCGCGGGCGATCTGGCCGGTGCTGACGTCGCCGAGCGCGAGCGCCTCGAGCAGGTCGTCGAGGCTCTTCAGCTGGAAACGTTCGGGCAGGCCGTCGAGGTCGGCGTGGTGCAGGGCGAGGCGCTTCAGCTCACGCTCGAGCAGGGCGCGGCCGGCGACCAGGTTCTGCGCCAGGTCGATGCGCTTGAACCAGGTACGCACCTTCTCGCGCGCGCGGTGCGTGGTCAGGAAACCGTGGTGCGGCGACAGCCAGTCGCGCCGCGGCTCGGACACCTTGCCGGTCAGCACCTCGATGCGATCACCGCTGGCCGGCTGGAACGTCAGCGGCACGATGCGCTCGTTGACCTTGGCGCCGCGGCAGCGATGGCCGACGTCGGTGTGGATCGCGTAGGCGAAGTCGAGCACGGTCGCGCCGCGCGGCAGGTCGATCACCTGCCCCTTCGGCGTCAGCAGGTAGACGCGGTCCTCCACCACCTCGGTGCGGAAGCCGGCCAGCAGGGCCTCGTCGTCGTCGCGCCCGTCCCTGTTCTCCAGCAGCTGGCGCATCCAGGCGATCTTGCGCTCGAAGCTCGCGTCGCCGCCGCCGCCCTCCTTGTAGCGCCAGTGCGCGGCCACGCCGAGCTCGGCGTGGCGGTGCATCTCGTGCGTGCGGATCTGCACTTCCAGCGTCTTGCCTTCCGGCCCGATGACGGCGGTGTGCAGCGACTGGTAGTGGTTGCCCTTGGGCCGCGCGATGTAGTCGTCGAACTCGCTCGGGATCGGCGGCCACAACGTGTGCACGATGCCGAGCGCGGCGTAGCAGGTGGCGACGTCGTCGACCAGCACGCGCAGCGCGCGCACGTCGTAGAGCTCGGAGAACTCCAACCCCTTGCGCTGCATCTTGCGCCAGATCGAATAGATGTGTTTCGGCCGCCCGGCGATGTCGCCGTGCAGGCCGGCCTTCGCCAGCGCCTGCGTGAGCTGGGCCTTGGCCTTGGCGATCCACGCCTCGCGCCCGCCGCGGCGCTCGTCGAGCAGGGTCGCGATGCGGCGGTAGACGTCCGGCTGCAGATAGCGGAAGGCGAGGTCCTCCAGCTCCCACTTGACCTGCCAGATGCCGAGCCGGTTCGCCAGCGGCGCGTGGATGTCGGCACTGAGCTGGGCCAGCGCGCGCCGCTCCGCCTCCGGCGCGCGCTCGGCCGCGCGCATGCGCACCAGCTGGCGCGCGAGCAGGATGAAGACCACGCGCAGGTCGCGGATGATCGCCAGCAGCAGGCGGCGCAGACCCTCGTTGCCGCTGGACGCGCCGCGGTTGGCGTGCAGCGTCCAGACCTTTTCCGCCGCCTGCTGGCCTTCGACCAGGGCGCGCACGTCGGCCGGGAACGCGGCGAAGTCGGCATCGCTCAGGACGAGACCGTTCGCGGCGAATTCGTGCAGCACGCAGGCGGCCTGCGCTTCCTCGTCGACGCCCAGTTCGGCGAGCAGGTCCAGCGTCGCGACGAGAGCATTCTGCGCGGCGGGCGGAACCGCGCCGGCCGCCGCGCGATCGAGCACCAGACGGCAGGCTCGCGACGCCGGCCCGGCGCCCGCCTGCTCGCGCTTGGCCGCCCAGGCGGCGAGCGCGGAGGCGGCGTCGCCACGCGGATTCACGGACTGGACGGAGGGATCGGCCATGAAAGTGCTGCTGTCGAAAATGCGATCGGCGCCCGCAGGCGCCGATCGGGAACGCAGTTGCGGGACTTGCGCGTTCTTACTGCCCGCTCATCCACGGGAACCCGTTGGAGGTCGGCATGAATCCGAACACCACGTCGTCTCCGCTGAATTTGTCGGCGCCTTCCGGCGTGACCGCTGGATCGACGAAGATCGTCGCTGCCACGGTAGGCGTGACGACATTGGCGTGCGCTCCGACGACGTGACGGTTCACAGCCACGTAGAACGACTGAGCTATCTGATCCGGAAGTTGCTGTCCCACGGCGAAGCTCACGTCCAGAAAACCGTTGGGCAGAGGAGCCGCTGAAACGCCTGCCGTCGAGCAGACATTGCTGTCCAGCGTCGCAGGAAGTTCAGTGAAACTGCAGTATGTGCCGCCCGCATCGGAAAGGAAGGTACTGTCGTAGGCGTCTCTTACGCGGACCTGCATTCTCGCGGCCGAACCTTCGAGTTCGTCCACCGAACTCAAGGAAGGCAGTTCGAGCACGGCTTCGTCGCCGGCAAGCGGCGCGCCGAAGCGCGTATCGACCCGGAACACGTAGGTGAACGTGATGCCGTTCGTCGCGGTCCACATCGTCGGCGCGCGCTTGGGGCCGGGACGCACACCGAGCAACGCGGCGCAGCCAACGTCTTCCGGGGCCTTGGCCTGCTCGTAAGCCGTCCAGCTGCACGCGTCGACCGGAACCTCGGTCCAATCCGGGGCATTCCAGTCGAAGCCGTTCGTCGGGATCCAGTTGACGAGATGGTTGTAGTTCGTTTCCGTCTTCGAATCGTATCCGTAGTCGAAAATGCCGTCCGTGAGTCCCGCCGAGACTTCACCATCCTTGCTCAAGCTGTGACAGACCAGCGTCGATGCCTGAAGGGTCGGATTGATGACGAAATTTCCGCCGCTGTAGACGAAATTCAAAGCCAATGCGCTCGGCTGCGCCCACGGATGCGAGGGATTGAACGACTGGTCTTCGTGCCCCAAAGCCAGTTTCACCGCACTCTGCTCGGTGCCGATGTTGTCGCAGAACATGAAGCCTTCCGTATAGGCCGACAGCGTACTGGTCTGCGTGCCAGTAGCCTGGTAGACCAGACCGGATGGGACCGACGTGGTCGTTTGAATAGGCTGGGATTGCCGACCAATGACGAGAGTCGGAACATCTTGCGCTAGCGCACCAGCTGAACCACACGCCGCGACACCGGCGGTAAGACATGCAACCCAATTCTTGACTGACGACATTCGGAAGTTCTCTATCCTGCTACAACTTTTCGTGGCTCCCGCACGCTTCAGATCCGAAGTCGCCGGGGGACAAAGCCTGCCTCAGGAACAGGCCATCGCTCGCTGAAGCACGCCGTCGAACCTCTGCACGACGGCCGTGCTACACTCAAATTCGCGCCATCGTACCGGTTTCCGCGCTCGAGCGCATCTGTTAACTTCGCGTAAGAACAAGGATTTTTGCGGCAGCGGTCACGGACCGTCCCCGCAGCACACAAGCCTATGCGCCCCATTTCGAGCCTCGCCCTGATCCTCCTGGCCGCCGCAGGCGCGGTCGCCGCCCAGACCCAGTCGCCCACGCTCGAGGAACGCATGTCGCAAGCGGAATTCCGCGCGGCCGGCCTCGACAAGCTGTCGCCGGAGGAGCTGCAGCGACTCAACGCCTGGCTGCAGTCGCACGGCGGCGCCGGGCAGACCAAGTACGTGACCGCCAGCGGCGCGCCGGTGTTCTACCCGGATACGGCCGATCGCAACGTGATCGAGACGCGCATCAGCGGCCTGTTCACCGGCTGGCGCGGCAAGACCGTGTTCAAGCTCGACAACGGCCAGGAATGGCAGCAGTCCGAATCGGGCCAGCTCTTCGCGGGCGAATTCACCAATCCGGCCGTGAAGGTCAAGCCGATGATGCTCGGCAGCTGGCTGATGGTCGTCGACGGCTGCGGCTGCAGCGTGCGCGTGCAGCGCATCAAGTAGGACGCGACGCGCGCCCGCTTCCGCGGGCGCGACATCCCGCCGCAGCAGGCCGCTCAGCTGCGCCTGGGCGCGCGCAATCCCTCGATCAGCTTGGCGACCCGTTTGGGCGAGACCGGCTCGGCCGTGCGCAGTTCCTGCGCGAAGGTCGACACGCGCAGTTCCTCGATGGCCCAGCGCAGTTCGCCCAGGCCCGCGTCGCCGCCGCGCTCGGCGCGCAGTTTCAGATAGTCGCGCCAGTAGCCCTGCAGGGCGAGCATGCGCGACTGGTCGCGCGCCGGATCCTGGCGCAGGCGTTCGGCGCGCAGGCGCATCGCCTTCAGGTAGCGCGGGAACTGCGCCAGGCGCGGCTTCTCCACCTCGCGCAGGAAACCCGGGAACAGCAGCTCGCCGAGCTGTTCGCGCAGGTCGTCGTAGTTCGCCTTGGCAAAGCCCATCAGCGGCGGCTGCAGCAGCGGCTGCAGTTCGGCATAGGCCGCGATGATCGCTTCGGCCTGCGTCAGCCGCTCCACCGCGGCGGGGAACAGGCCGCGCGCGATCGTCTCCCTGGCGCGCTCGAACGCCGCGCGCGTGCGGATGTCGGGGTCCTGCGCCGCGAGCAGCTCGAGCAGCGCCGCCTCGACCAGATCGGTGCGCAGCGCCTCGGCGGTGCCGATCGCCGCCCACTTCAGCATCAGCGCGTTGTTCAGCGGCAACTGCCGGCGCGCCTGCTTGATGCGGTCCGCGAGCGCGTTGCGCAGCAGACGCTCGACGCCGCGGCGGTGCTCGGACTGCGCCTCGTCGTGGCGCTCGAACACGCGCAGCGCGACGCTTTCGCCGAGGTCGACCAAAGCCGGAAACGCGGTCAGACCGCCGCTGGACACAATGCTGCCCGGAATGTCCTCGAAGTCGAACGCTTCGACGTCCTCGCGCGTCAGCTCCACGTCGGCGCGCTGCGAGAACGCGACGCGTGCGGCGCCGGTCCACTGCGCCTGGATCGCGGCGAGATCGCGGCTCTCGACCAAGGTCGCGCCCTTCTCGTCGTAGATGCGGAAGTTCATCGACAGGTGCGGCGGCAACGCCGCCTCGGCGAAGTCCGCGGCCGTCACCACCACGCCGGTCACGCGCCGCAGGTAACCCGCGAGCGCCGCGAACAGCGCTTCGTCGCGCGGCGCCTCGGCTTCGGCGAAGGCGCGCGCGAAATCCGGCGCCGGCACGAAATTGCGGCGCAGCGCCTTCGGCAGGCCGCGGATCGCCTCGGCGACCTTCTCCGCCAGCAGTCCCGGCACCAGCCATTCGCAGCGCGCGGCCGGCACCGCGTTCACCAGCGCGAGCGGCACCTGCATCGTCACGCCGTCGGCCGCGTCGCCCGGCACGAAGCGGTACGACAGCCGCAGCCGGTGGCCGGCGAGCTCGATCTGCGCCGGGAAATCCCGCGCGCCGACGCCCGGCGATTCGCCCATCACGTCGGCCAGCGACCAGTGCAGGGCGGCCTGTTCGGACGGCGAGGCCTTGCGGTACCAGGCGTCGAGCGCGACGGCGGTGTGGATGTCCGCCGGCAGCTTGCCGGCGAAGAAGGCCGCCAGTTCGTCCTCGCCGCGCAGCAGGCCGCTGCGCCGCCGCTTCGCCTCGATCTCGCCCGCCTCGGCCATCACGCGCGCATTGGCGCGCACGAAGTCGGCGCGCGCCTCGAGATCGCCGCGCGCGAGCGCCTCGCGCACGAAGATCTCGTGCGCGCGCTGCGGATCCTGCGCGCCGAACTGCACCGGACGCTTCTCGACCAGGGTCAGCCCGAACAGCGTGACCTGCTCGAACGCGACCACCGCGCCGCGCTTGCGCGACCAGTGCGCGTCGCGCCAGTTCTTCCTCACCAGGTGCGCGGCCTGCTGCTCGATCCAGGCCGGCTCGACGCGCGCGCACAGCATCGCGTAGACCTTGGCGAGGTCGAGGATCTGCCCGGCCAGCAGCCATTGCGGCGGTGACTTGGCCAGCGCCGAGCCGGGAAAGATCGAGAAGCGGCGCTCGCGCGTGCCGCGGTACTGGTTGCGTTCGTCCTTCAGCCCGACCTGGGTCGGCCAGCCCGCGAGCAGGCAACGGTGGACGGCTTCGTAGGCCGGCGCGTCGAGACCGCCGTCCGCGGGAGCCGCACCCGACGGGGAGTCGGGCTGCTGGCGCAGTGCGCCGCGACCGGCATGGCGCGCCGCCTTCCCGGCCGCAGGCGCGGGCCCGAAACGGTCCGGCGCGTCGTCGAGCGACCAGCCCAGCTCATCCGTCGCCAGCACCAGCAGCTGCCGGTGCAGCTCGCGCCATTCGCGCATGCGCAGGAACGACAGGAAACGCGCCTGGCACCAGTCGCGCAGCTTCGATTGCGTCAGCTCCTGGTGTGCGGCGGCGTACGCGCTCCACAGCTTCAGCACGGACACGAAATCCGATCGCGGATCGACGAACTCGGCGTGCGCCGCGTCGGCATGCTGGCGCGCGTCGGCCGGGCGCTCGCGCGGGTCCTGGATGCCGAGGAAGGCGGCCAGCACGAGCAGCTCGCGCAGCGCGCCGCGCCGCTCGGCCTCCACCAGCATGCGCCCGAGCGCGACGTCGATCGGCAGCCGCGCCATCACGCGGCCGATGTCGGTCAGCCTGAATTGAGGAGTGCGGCCATCGGTGGTCGCTTTCTGATTTTCCGCGATCCCGGACGATCGCAAGGATTCGCCGGGCGTGCGGCCATGGACGGCCGCTTTTTGATCGTCCGCGCCCGCCCGCGGGGATTCCAGCGCGCCCAGTTCCGCCAGGCGCCGGTAGCCGTCGCCCATGGCGCGTTCGTCGGGCGCCTCGACGAACGGAAAATCGGCCGGATCGCCGAGCTTGAGCGCGAGCATGCGCAAGATCACGCCCGCCAGCGACGAACGCAGGATTTCCGGATCGGTGTAGCGCGGCCGCTGCGCGTAGTCGTCCTCCGCGTACAGGCGATAGCAGATGCCGGGGCCGACGCGGCCGCAGCGGCCCTTGCGCTGGTCGGCGGCGGCCTGCGAGATCGGTTCGATGTGCAGGCGCTCGAGCTGGTTGCGCGGGCTGTAGCGCTTGACGCGCGCGGTGCCGGGGTCGATCACGTAGCGGATGCGCGGCACCGTCAGCGAGGTCTCGGCGACGTTCGTCGCCAGCACGATGCGCCGCTGCGGCCCCGGCCAGAACACGCGGTCCTGCTCGGCCGCCGACAGCCGCGCGTACAGCGCGAGCACTTCGGTCTCGCGGTACTTGCGCCGCGACAGGGCCAGGTGCGCGTCGCGGATCTCGCGCTCGCCCGGCAGGAACACCAGCACGTCGCCGCGCGGGTCCTCGTGGGTGATCTCGTCGGTGACGGCGAGGATCTGTTCGGAAAGCGACAGGTCGCCGCGGCTTGCCCTCGCCCCGCCTTCGGCGTCCGCCGCCGGGCCGCGACGCCCCGCGGCCGCGAGTTCCTCCGCGGGCCGCCAGCGCACCTCGACCGGGTAGGTGCGGCCCTCCACTTCCACCACCGGCGCGCCGCCGAAGTGCTCGGCGAAGCGCGCGGTGTCGATGGTGGCCGAGGTCACGATCAGCTTGAGATCGCGGCGCCTGGCCAGCAGGCGCTTGAGGTAGCCGAGCAGGAAGTCGATGTTGAGGCTGCGCTCGTGCGCCTCGTCGAGGATGATCGTGTCGTAGGCGTTGAGCCAGGGGTCGCCCTGCGACTCGGCGAGCAGGATGCCGTCGGTCATGAACTTGACCAGCGCGTTGTCGCCGACCTGCTCGGCGAAGCGCACCTGGAAGCCGACCAGGTCGCCGACCTGTCCGCCCAGCTCGCCGGCCACGCGCCGCGCGACCGTGCGCGCGGCGATGCGGCGCGGCTGCGTGCAGCCGATCAGGCCGGCCGCGCCGCGCCCGGCGGCGAGGCAGAGCTTGGGCAGCTGCGTGGTCTTGCCCGAACCGGTTTCGCCGGCGAGCACGACCACTTGATGCTTGCGGATCAGCTCGACGATCTCGTCGGCGCGCGCGGCGATCGGCAGCGATTCGTCGATGCGGATCGCCGGCACGCGCGCCACGCGCGCGTCGCGGCGCGCCTTCGACGCGGCGACGTCGGCGCGCAGCGCCTCGAGCGCGGCGCCGGCCGGCTGCTCGCGCAGCCGGCGCCAGCGCGACAGCAGGCGGCCGAAGTCGCGCGCCATGACGTGATCCAGCTCGGCGCGCAGCAGGGAAAGTTCGGACATGGAAGGAATGGCGGAATGCAAGCCGTCCATGATAGCGGCGACCGATCGCGCCGATGCACGGTTTCGATTTCACTCCGACCGGTGCGCGCGCTAGGCTTGCGCTCCCGCCCCGAGGAGTACGCGTCCATGGCCATCGACATCGGCATCGCCAAGAAGGACCGCGAGAGCATCGCCAAGAACCTGTCCAAGCTGCTCGCCGACACCTATTCGCTGTACCTGAAGACGCACAGCTTCCACTGGAACGTCACCGGCACGATGTTCAACACGCTGCACCTGATGTTCGAGACCCAGTACAACGAGCTGTGGACGGCGGCCGACGTGATCGCCGAGCGCATCCGCGCGCTGGACGTCTACGCGCCCGGTTCGTACACGCAGTTCGGCAAGCTGACCGCGATCGGCGAGGAAACCGGCGTGCCGGACTGGAAGGGCATGGTGCAGCAGCTTGTCGACGGCCACGAGACGGTCGCGCGCACCGCGCGCGACGTGTTCAAGGCCGCCGACAAGGCCGACGACCAGCCGACCGCCGATCTCGCCACCCAGCGCATGCAGGAGCACGAGAAGACCGCCTGGATGCTGCGCTCGCTGCTGAAGTGAGGCGCGCGGCCTAGAGCTTGCGCCGCGGCGGCACCAGCAGGTCGCCGAACAGCAGCCCGGCCACGATCGCGATCAGCAGCGTGACCAGGGTGATCGCGGTGTGCAGGCCGAGCTGCACGTCGCGCTCGAACACGAAGCTCAGCGTGCGGAAGCCGACGCTGCCGGGCACCAGCAGGATGATGCCCGGCTCGCGGATCAGCGCGCCGGGGCGGTCGGTCAGGCGCGCGAACAGGTTGCTCGCCGCGCCGACCGCGACGCTGCCGAGGAAAGTACCGAACGCCGGCGACAGCCCGCCGGCGAGCTGCGTGCAGGCGTAGCCGAGCAGCACCGCCGCGACCACCACCGGCACGTGGCGCAGCGGGCTCTTGAACAGCACCGCGAACGACAGCGCGGCGGCGACCACGGCGGCCCATTCCAGCGGCGGCGCCAGCGGTACGCCCTCGAACTGGCGCGGCTGGATGTCCAGCAGCACGCAGGCCTGCACCGCCACGACCGTGCCGAAGGTCAGCTTCAGCAGCGTGGCGACCGCGCCCATCATGCGCGCCGTGCCCGAAATCAGATGCTGGGTCGACAGCTCGCGCACGGCGGTGGTCAGGGTCATGCCCGGCATCAGCACGATCAGGCTCGCGATCACCACCGAGCGCACCGCCAGCGGTTCGATCCAGGCCGCGATCGCGGTCGCGATCATCGTCGCGAGGAAGGCCGAAACCGCCTCGGCGGCCGGATTGAACGAGGCCCAGCGCTGCGCGGCCAGGGCGATCAGGCCGATGAACAGGCCGATCAGCGCCGCCGCCGCGGCCTCGACCCAGCCCGAGTGCAGGATGATCGCGATTGCCGCCGCGGCGATGCCGTAGCTGAAGACGGTCGCCACGTTCGCGCGCAGGCGCGGCCGGCTCGCGCCGACTTCGCGCAGCAGGCGGCGTCCCTCCGCCAGACCGATCTCGCCGGCGATCACGCCGTTGGCGATCGCGTCGGTGCGGCACAGCGCCTTCAGGTTCACCTCGCCCGGCGGCAGGCGCACGACCTGGGTGACCTCGGCGAGGTCGTCCTCGCTGCTGGCCAGGTCGGCGAACGACATCACGATCGAGGTCGGCGTCGACAGCACGTTGCAGACCAGGCCGAGCCGCGCGCTGACCAGGTTGACGACCTCCTCCAGCCGCGGCGCCGCCGTGCCGTACTCGTGCAGGCGCCGCGCCAGCTCGACCACGAAGCCGATGCGTGTCTTCAGCGGAACCTCGCCGCCGATCGGTTTGCCGGTATCGCGTCTGCCCATCCGCGCAATGATGCCGCGAATCCGTTCATGCGCACCATGAATGTCGCGCAACCGGATTTCACGAATCGACCTTTCCGGCCCGCGCCGCGCCCTGCTAGCCTTGCCCGATGACGACGACCGGCACGGCCACGCTCCAGCGCAACGCGGACGGCGAGTTCATCGCCGCGGCCGGCGACTGGACCCTGGCCGGCGCGGCGGCGCTGGGCCAGATCGTCGCGCGCCTGCGCAAGTCCGGACCGGGCGGCGTGCGCATCGACGCCAGCGGCATCGGCCGCCTGGACACCGCCGGCGCGGAGCTGCTGCTCGACCTCGCCGGCGGCGGCGAGGTGCGCGGCCTGGACGACAAGCGGCGCGCCCTGCTCGAGGCGGTGGCGAAGGTCGCCGCGCCGCCGGCCGGGCCGCCGAAGGGCGACGGCGGCATCGTCGCGCTGTTCGCGCGCACGGGCGCTGCGGCCGAGCAGGTCGCGCGCGACGCCTACCAGCTGGTCGGCTTCATCGGCCTGACCCTGGTCACCCTGCTGCGTTGCGTGGTCGATCCGCGCCGCTGGCGCCCGACCTCGCTGGCGTTCCACCTCGAACAGACCGGCCTGGACGCGGTGCCGATCGTGGTGCTGCTCAATTTCCTGGTCGGCGCGGTGGTCGCCTTCCTCGGCGCCACCGTGCTGAAGGATTTCGGCGCGACGATCTACACCGTCGAGCTGATCGGCTATTCGTTCCTGCGCGAGTTCGGCGTGCTGCTGACCGCGATCCTGATCGCCGGCCGCTCCGGCAGCGCGTTCACCGCGCAGATCGGCTCGATGAAGTCGCGCGAGGAAGTCGACGCGATCCGCACGCTCGGCCTCGATCCGGTCGAGGTGCTGGTGCTGCCGCGCCTGCTGGCGTTGCTGATCGCGATGCCGCTGCTGACCGTGCTGGCGATGCTGGCCGGCATCGTCGGCGGCGGCATGGTCGCCACCTTCAGCATGGACATCTCGCCGACCCTGTTCGTCTCCCGGCTGCAGGAACTGGGCGCGACCAAGCACTTCTGGGTCGGCATGAGCAAGGCGCCGGTATTCGCCTTCCTGATCGCAGCGATCGGCTGCCTGGAAGGCTTCAAGGTGTCCGGCAGCGCCGAATCGGTCGGCACGCACACGACCTCGAGCGTGGTGCAGGCGATCTTCGTGGCGATCCTGGTCGACGCGCTGGCGGCGATCTTCTTCATGGAGATCGGCATATGAGGCGGCGGCCCGCGAAGGCGACGCTGCGGCAGGACGCGTCCGTGCCGCGGACGCAGGCCGTTCCTGCCATGGATTGCCGCGTGCGCGGGAATGACGACGCACGGGGCGGGCGAACGCGTCCGTCCCGGCGGGGAACCTCGCCGTGACCGCCGCGGAAACCGTCATCGAAGTCCGCGGCCTGCGCAACCAGTTCGGCGCGCAGGTCGTGCACGACGACCTCGACCTCGACATCCGCCGCGGCGAAATCGTCGGCGTGGTCGGCGGCTCGGGCAGCGGCAAGTCGGTGCTGCTGCGCTCGATCATCGGCCTGAACCGCCCGGCCGCCGGCAGCGTGAAGCTGCTCGGCACCGAGATGACCAGCGCCAGCGAGGCGAGGCGCAACGAGGTCGAGCGCCGCTGCGGCGTGCTGTTCCAGAACGGCGCGCTGTTCTCGTCGCTGACCGTGGCCGAGAACACGATGGTGCCGATGCGCGAGCACTACCGCCTGCCGCAGGCGATGATGGAGCGCTTCGCCGCGCTGAAGATCGCCCTCGCCGGCCTGCCGGAGAACGCCGGCGCGAAATATCCGTCCGAGCTGTCCGGCGGCATGGTCAAGCGCGCCGCGCTGGCGCGCTCGATCGCGCTGGACCCGGACATCCTGTTCCTGGACGAGCCGACCGCCGGCCTCGATCCGATCGGCGCGGCGGCGTTCGACCAGCTGATCCTGACCCTGCGCGAGAGCCTGGGCCTGACCGTGTTCCTGATCACGCACGATCTCGATACGCTGTACACGATCTGCGACCGCGTCGCCGTGCTGTCGCAGAAACGCGTGCTGGTCGCCGATACGCTGGACAAGGTCGAGCGCTACGACGATCCGTGGGTACAGGACTACTTCCAGGGACCGCGCGGACGTTCGGCGGAACTGGCGGCACACAAGGCGCAGGCCGGACGATCCTCGGCCGCTTCCGCCCCCAATACGGGAACTCGCTAGGCCATGGAAACCCGCGCTCACCACGTGCTCATCGGCGCCTTCACGATCGGCGTGTTCCTGCTCGCGCTCGGCTTCGTGCTGTGGATGTCCAAGTCCAGCGTCGACCAGCGCTTCAACGACTACGAGATCGTCTTCACCGAGGCCGTCACCGGCCTGTCGGTCGGCGGCCTGGTGCAGTACAACGGAATCAAGGTCGGCGAGGTGTCCGCGCTGAAGCTGGCGCCGGACGATCCGCGCAAGGTGATCGCCCGCGTGCGCCTGGACGCCGCCGCGCCGGTGCGCCAGGACACGCGCGCCAAGCTCGGCCTGCAGGGCGTGACCGGACTGGCCTTCATCCAGCTGTCCGGCGGCGCGCCGGAAAGTCCGCCCCTGCTGCCCACGCCCGAGCACCCGGTGCCGCTCATTCCGTCCGACGAATCGGCGCTGTCCAAGCTGCTGGCTTCGGGCACCGACGTCGTCACCAGCATCAACGACGTGCTGCTGCGCGTGAACCAGGTGCTGTCGGACGAGAACATCCGCCGCGTCGGCGCGACGCTGCAGCACGTCGACGAGCTCAGCGGCGCGCTGGCCGGGCAGCGCCAGGACGTGGCCACCACGCTGAACCAGCTCGCCGCGGCGACCGGCGAGCTCAAGCACACGCTGAACACGCTCGGCTCGATCGCCAATTCCGCCGACACCCTGCTGCGCGAGGACGCGCGCACCATGCTGCAGACAATGCAGAAAACCCTCGCCTCGGTCGACAAGCTGGCCGCCTCGACCGGCGCGCTGGTCGACAGCAACCGCGGCGCGATCAACCAGTTCGCCAGCCAGGACCTGCGCCAGGTCGGCCCGGCGATCATCGAATTGCGCGAGACGCTGCGTTCGCTGCGACAGGTCAGCGACAAGTTCGGCGCCTCCGACAGCCTGCTGCTCGGGCGCGACCAGCCGAAGGAGTTCCAGCCCAAATGAGTACGCGCTTGCGCCTCTCCCTGCTGCCGCTGGCGTTCGTGCTGGCGTCCTGTTCTTCCCTGCTGAACGTGCAGCGCACGCCGTTCACGACCTATTCCCCGCGCTACCTCGCGGCGGCGGCGACCCAGGGCGGCCCGCGCGTGGACTGGCAGCTGGTGGTCGACACGCCCAGTTCGAGCGGCATGCTCGACAGCGTGCGCATGCTCGCCTCGCCGGTTGCGGGCGAGCTGGAGGTGTTCCCGAAGGCGCGCTGGCGCGATCCCGCCCCGACCCTGCTGCGCAGCCTGATCATCGAAGGCTTCGAAAGCTCCGGCCGCATCGTCGGCGTCGGCAGCGCGACCTCCGGACTCGGCGCCGACTACGCGCTGGCGATCGAGCTGCGCGACTTCCAGCTGGAGATCCGCGACGGCGCGCCGCGCGCGGCGGTGCGCTTCCAGGCGCGGCTGTTCGACTACGTCAGCAACCGCGTGGTGGCGACGCAGGCGTTCGCGCAGGAAACTCCCGCCGCCGGCAGCGACGCGGCCAGCGCGTTCGCCGCATTCGAGAGCGGCCTGAACGCGGTGATCCCGCAGCTGGTGGACTGGACCCTGCGCGAAGGCGGCGCCGCCCGCGCGAAAACCGCGGGCAAGTAGTTCCGCGGCGGACGGATCGCGGCGACAATACGCGCGCCGCCCCGCCTTCGCCTGCCCGCGCCGCACGCAGGCGGGAGCGGTCCGACCCCATCCACCGAGTGAAGCCGATCCCTCCGCACGACGCCGCCAGGCGTCACGGAACGGACCGGTGCGGCACCCGGCCAGCATCGCGCGAGTCTCCCGGCAGCCCATGAGCGAAGCAGAAGTCAGCACGCCGCACAGCCTCCTGCAGGCGCAGCTCGCGCGCGTGCACGAGCTGCTGCGTCGCCAGCGGCTGGTCGAGAGCCTGGCGCACCGCGAGCACGGCGACCATCGCGACCTGGTCGAGAACCTGGTGCACCGGCAGCACGTGGCCGAGCTGCAGCGCGAGATCGACGGCCTGCACCCGGCCGACATCGCCTACATCCTCGAGGCGCTGCCGCCGGAAGACCGCCTCGAGGTCTGGAACCTGGTCAAGGCCGACCGCGACGGCGAGATCCTGCTCGAGGTGTCCGACGCGGTGCGCGAGTCGCTGCTCGCGGACATGGACAAGCCCGAGCTGCTGGCCGCCGCGGAGCAGCTCGACGCGGAGGAGATCGCCGACCTCGCCGAGGACCTGCCCGAGGACGTGCTCGCCGAGCTGATGCACCGCCTCAACGCCGGGCAGCGCGAGCGCGTGCAGGCGGCGATGTCGTGGGAGGAGGACCAGGTCGGCGCGATCATGGACTTCGACATGGTGACGATCCGCGAGGACGTCAGCCTGGAGACCGTGCTGCGCTACCTGCGCCGGCTTAAGGAACTGCCCGAACACACCGACAAGCTGTTCGTCGTCAACGGCGACAGCGTGCTGACCGGCGTGCTGCCGATCCGCTGGCTGCTGGTCAACGACCCGGCCAAGCGCGTCAGCGCCGTGATGGCCAAGGACGCCAACACCTTCCATCCCGAGGACGACGTCACCGAGACCGCGCAGGCGTTCGAGCGCTACGACCTGGTCACCGCGCCGGTGGTCGACGCCAACGGCAAGCTGATCGGGCGCCTGACCATCGACGCGATGGTCGACGTCATCCGCGAGGAAAGCGACGCCGAGGTGCGCGAGCGCTTCGGCCTGCGCGAGGACGAGGACATCTTCGCCTCGGTGTGGAAGTCGCTGCGCAACCGCTGGGCGTGGCTGGCGATCAACCTCGTCACCGCCTTCATCGCCTCGCGCGTCATCGGCGTTTTCGAAGGCTCGATCCAGAAGCTGGTGGCGCTGGCGGCGCTGATGCCGATCGTCGCCGGCATCGGCGGCAACTCCGGCAACCAGACCATCACGATGATCGTGCGCGCGCTCGCGCTCGACCAGATCCACCCCGACAGCGCCAAACGCCTGCTGCGCAAGGAACTGGGCGTGGCGCTCGCCAACGGCCTGATCTGGGGCGGCGTGATCGGCTTCGTCGCCTGGCTGCTCTACAAGAACGCCGCGCTCGGCTTCGTCATGACCGCGGCGATGACCTTGAACCTGCTGCTCGCCGCGCTGATGGGCGTGCTGATCCCGATGACCCTGCTGCGCTTCGGCCGCGACCCGGCGATGGGCTCGAGCGTGATGATCACCGCGCTGACCGACAGCGGCGGGTTCTTCATCTTCCTCGGACTGGCGACGCTGTTCCTGATCTGAGCGCCGCGGCCGCCGCCCTCAGGCCGGCGCCTTGGCCCGGCCGGCGAAGGCGAGAAAGGCCGGCAGGATGTGCGCCGCGCTCAGCGGCGCGACGCGCACGCCGAACGGCCCGGCCGGATCAATCCAGGCCAGCTCCTCGATCTCCGCGCGCGCGGCCGGCGCGCCGTGAACCGCGCAGGCATACGCCTGCGCGCGCACCTTCCGTCCCGGCTCGTTGACCGCGTCGGCTTCGAACTCGCCGAGCCGGACCGCGCTGGAAACGTCGAGGCGCACGCCCAGTTCCTCGTCGAGTTCGCGCGCCAGGGCCGGCAAGGGCGCCTCGCCCGGCTCGGTCTTGCCGCCGGGCTGGATGAAGACCGCCGAGCCGCGCTTGCGCACCAGCAGCACCCGGCCGTCGGCGTCGGCGATGACCGCGGCGACGATGCAGATCGGCCGGGCATGCTGCGCTTCCATCCGCGTCAGCCGCGCCGCAGCCGCTGGAATCCCTCGATCACCGCCAGCACCAGCGCGCCGAGCAGGATGCCGACGACCGCGTTGGCCAGCTGCAGGCCGAGCACGCCGAGCCAGCCGCCGCCGGCGGTCCAGCCCTCCAGCGCATGTGCCAGCGCCGGCACGCCGTGCACGAGGATGCCGCCGCCGACCAGGAACATCGCCGCGGTGCCGGCGACCGACAGCGCCTTCATCAGCCACGGCGCCGCGGCGAGGATCGCGTTGCCGAGTGAGCGCGCCGCCGGCGACTGGCGGCGGCTCAGATGCAGGCCGGCGTCGTCGAGCTTGACGATGCCGGCGACCAGGCCGTAGACGCCGACCGTCATGATCAGCGCGATGCCGGTCAGCACCGCCAGCTTGGTCCCGAACGGCTGCGCCGCCACGGTGCCCAGCGTGATCACGATGATCTCGGCCGAGAGGATGAAATCGGTGCGGATCGCGCCCTTGATCTTGTCGCGCTCGGCGGCCACCGCGTCGACGCCGGCGTCGGACATCGCCTGTTCGTGCCGCGCCGTTTCGGCGGCGCTCTCTTTCTTGTGCAGGAACCGGTGCGCGAGCTTCTCCACGCCTTCAAAGCAGAGGAAGGCGCCGCCGAGCATCAGCAGCGGCGTCACCGCCCAGGGCAGGAAGGTGCCGACCAGCAGCGCCGCCGGCACCAGGATCGCCTTGTTCAGCAGCGAGCCCCTGGCCACCGCCCACACCACCGGCAGCTCGCGCTCGGCGCGCACGCCGGCGACCTGCTGCGCGTTCAGCGCGAGGTCGTCGCCGAGCACGCCCGCCGTCTTCTTCGCTGCCAGCTTGGTGAGGACGGCGACGTCGTCGAGCACGGTGGCGATGTCGTCGAGGAGCAGCAGCAGACTGGCGGCCATGGAGCGGAAAGGATTGGGGAGGGAAGCGACACGCTAGCATCCTTCGGCGAGCTTTCGTACGGCGTCGCCGTGCGCAACGACGACGCAGCGAGCTCGTACCGCAGTGAAGAATGGCGGCTAGGGCCGGCGCCGGTAGACGTTGTCGAAGCGCACGTTCACGCCGCCGCACAGCGCGTTGTCGCTGACGACGAGGCTGTGCCAGACGAGCTGCATCCGCACCACGCAGCCGGACTTGCCGTCGTCGGCATCGAGCGTCAGCCGGTCTCCCGCCGGCGCGGCGCTGCCGCGGAACGACCCGGCGTGCACGACTGGCTCGCCGGCCTCGTCCCTGCCGCCGCGCCACTGCGCCTCGCCGCTCAGTTCCAGGGCCGTCCCGCGGCCGGCAGCGATACGGATGCTCTGGCCTCCGGCGATCGGCACCCAGGTTCCGATCCAGTCGGACGGCGAAGGCATGGCCGCCGGAAGCGCCGCCAGCGCGTCGCTCGGCAGCCAGCCGACGAACTCGCGGGCGCGGCCGAAGTACCAGGCGCAGCTCCAGCCGGATTCCGAGGACGAGACCAGCACCGCATCGCCCTTCACCAGATAGGCCTTGCGCACGCACGACGCGGCCTGCGGACAGCCTTCGGCGTCGTCGCGGAACGGCACCTTGTCCGTGGCGGAGACGACCGCCGCGGAGACCGTTCCGGCCGCCCGCGGAAACAGGCCGTTGCGGCAGGAATACGGCTCGATCGCGTGCGCGGCGGAAACGCAGAACAGAAGAATCCAGGGATGGATGCGCATGCGTGGCGTCTCTCGACTGGATCGGATCGGGCCGAATCAGAGCGGGCCGGATCGGAGCAGGTGGATACAGGATCGCGGAACGGCGCGGGAAGATCGACAGCGGTACGGCTACGGCTCGGGCTCCGCGAGCGCCTGCTGGATGCGCTCGTCGCCGGCATATCGGCGCCGCAGCTCGGCCGCCTCGCGCTCGACCGTATCGCAGCGCAGCTCGGTCAGGGTGCGGTTGATCTGCGCGTCGCGCTCCGAACGGTCTCCGCTGAATTCGCCGGCGAAGTGCGCACAGGAGGCCAGGCGATCGGCGACGCGCGACACCGGCGCCGGCAGACCCGTGCCGTCGTCCCGCGGCATGGCCGCCGTGTCCTGAGCGCCTGCCAGCACCGCGGCAACTGCCATCGCAAAGATCCCGCTCATGTCCGCTTCCCGTCCCATCGCCCGCTTCGGGACCCGTCATTGGGAATACGGCGAACGGAAGTCGCCCGGATCACTCCGCCGAAGATCGGCGGCCAGCGCGATGGCGCCGGCCTAGTCGCCGCCCCCGCCACCACCGTCGCAGCCGCCGCCGTCGGAGGCGGAATCACTGCAATCGGAGTCCTGCGAATCGGCGAACCAGGGGCTGTCGGGCGCGTGCACGAAGCCCGAATCCGAGGCTCCGCCTTGGCGTGCGCGTGAGGAACGGAACGCGAAGACCAGCAACGCCAGCACGCCGACACCGACCAGAATCGCGACGACGAAAGACGACATGGACATCTCCCTTCGCATCGGGCAACCCGATGCGACGATGCTAGCGCGCCGGCCGGACCGGAGTGTTGCAGCCGCGTTAGGCGGTGGATCGACGGCGTGCTAGCCCAGGTCCTTGGAGAAAAGCACCTGCATGCGGCCCGACTTGTGACGCAGCCCGCAGACCATGAAGCCGTGCTCCAGGTTGGCGCGGATCATCGGCAGGTTGCCCTGGTTCGTCGCGGTCTCCACCGTCTCGAAGCCGCGCTCGCGCAGCCACGCGTGCTGCCGCCGCATCAGTTCGGCGGCGATGCCGCGGCGGCGGAAGTGCGGATGCACGCCGCCGAGCCAGCTGTAGTAGCGACTCCGGCCGACGGCGTAGCCCGCCTTGAAGGCGACCAGCCGCCCCGCCTCGCTCGCGCAGACGACGCTGGCCGACGGCATGTGGCCGAGCCGCCAGCCCAGGTCGGCCTTCGGCGCACCGAACACCGCCTCGCCCAGCTGCGCGAGCGCGGCGACGAAGCGTTCGTCGAACGAGTCGACCGTCAGGGAGTAGTCCACAGTCATGGCGCGTGTTGCCCGCAGTTTCCGTTGCGGCGCAGCCTAGCAAGCCGCTGCGGCGGATTCAGAAGAACGTGTCGAGGAACGCCGCCGCGCGCGCCGACAGGCCGACGAGCTTGTCGGTCGCCTGCCGGTAGAACTTGAAGTTCAGTTCGGTCTGCGGCCGGCCGTCGTCCCAGTCGGCAAAGCGCTTCAGTTCATCGCGGCCGAGGCGGCGCCTGGCCGGCACGGCGCCTTCGATCACCAGGCTGACGCGCGGCGTCTGCCGCGCGATCCCCGGCGTCCTCGCCACCGGCGCGACCGAGGCGACCACGCCGCGCGCCACCAGGCCCTGCCCGCCCTCGTTCTCGCTGGCGAAGACGAAGATCGTGTCGCCGGCGGCGACGCGCTTGCCGGCGTACATCGTCTTCTGCGCGACGAACGCGAAGGTTCGCGCACGCGGATCGCGCACCTCCGCCTTGATCGCGTACATGCCGCCCGCCTCCGCACGCCGGTGCCGGCGCGAGCCTCTCACACCGAGGCGATGCGCCGGAACGTCAGGTTGATGCGCGGCGCGGCGACGCGCGCGCGCCTGGGCAGGGCGTGCTGGTAGTGCCGCTGCGTGCCTGCCGCCATCACCAGCGCGCTGCCGTGCTCCAGCTCGATCGACAGCGCCGCCTCGCGCGTCGCACGCGAGCGCAGGCGGAACGTGCGCACCGCGCCGAAGCTGAGCGAGGCGATCAGCGGCTCGCGGCCCAGCTCGGACTCGTCGTCGCTGTGCCAGCCCATCGAGTCGCGGCCGTCGCGGTAGAGATTGGCCAGCACGCTGTTGAAGTGCGCACCCAGGCGCCGCCGCAGGTCGTCGCGCAGCGCGGCCACCGTCGGCGTCCACGGCCGCGGCTCGAAGCGCGTGCCGGAATAGGTGTAGACCGCCTGCGCATCGCCGATCCAGCACGACAGCCGCGGCGCATCGACGTCGCGGCCGAAGAGACGCAGTCGATGCGGCTGCCAGGGGATTTCCGCGAGCAGGGCCGCGAACAGCGCGTCGGCCTGCGCCGGCGGGTAGGCCTGCGCGTCGTAGCGCAGGTCGGCGCCGGGCAGGTCGAGGCGATCCATGCGAGCGTGGTCCGCCCGGTACGACGATCCGGCGCGACGCGCGGCTACGCGGACGCCGCCACCGGATAGGCCGGCGCCGCGTCCAGCCGCGCCGCGCAGACCTCGGCGAGTTCGAGCAGGCGCAGGTCCGAACCCGGCGCGCCGACCAGTTGCAGGCCGACCGGAAAGCCGTCCGGCAGCGTGCCCATCGGCAGGCTCACCGCCGGGCAGCCGGCGAGGCTGGCGAAGCTGGTCAGGTCGGCGTCGTTGGCACGCTCGCCCTCGGCGATCGGATACGGCCCGTGCGGCACGGTCGGCAGCACCAGCACGTCGACCTCGGCGAAGACGCGGCGCGCCTTTAGCACGGCCTCGTCGAGCACGCGATCGGCGGCGGCGTAGTCGACCGCCGACTTGCCGCGCGCGTAGTCGAGCATGCCGCGCAGGCGCGGCGACAGCGGCGCGCCCGTGTCGGCGAGGTCGCCGATCAATTCGACGCCCAGTTCCGCCTCCATCACCAGCAGCGCGGAACGGCGCATGCGCGCGAAATCGTAGTCGGAGAAGTCGACGCGGCTGGTTTCGCCCAGGCAGCCGTCGAGCGTCGCCACCGCCTGCCGGAACACCGCCTCGACGCCGGCGTCGACGCCGAGCGCGGAGAGATCGTCGAGGATGCCGCTGCGCAGGCGCTCGGGTTCCCAGTCCGGCGTCGCCAGCGGCACGCGTCGCTTGCGCGAACGCGGGTCGGCCGGATCGAACGCATCCAGCACCTGCAGCACGACGGCCAGGTCCGGCACCGAGCGGGCGAGGATGCCGACGCAGTCGAGCCGGCGCGCGGCGCGCACGAGTCCGCAGGTGGAGATCTCGCCGAAGGTCGGCTTGAGGCCGTACAGGCCGCAGTGGCTGGCCGGAATGCGCACCGAGCCGAGCGTGTCGCTGCCCAGCGCGAACGCGGCCAGGCCGGCGGCGACCGCGACCGCCGAACCGCCCGAGGATCCGCCGGCGACGTGGTCCTCGCGCCACGGGTTGCGCGCGGCGCCGAAGTGCGGGTTGATGGTGGCGGTGCCGAGGGCGCCTTCATCGAGCAGGGTCTTGCCGAGAATCACCGCGCCGGCGGCGCGCAGGCGCGCGACCGCCGCGGCGTCGCGCGATGCCACGAAGGCACGCCGCCCCGGCAGGCCGGCGGTGGTCGGCAGGCCGGCGACGTCGAGGTTGTCCTTGATCGCGACCGGCAGCCCGTCGAGGCGGCCGATCGTGCGCCCCTCGCGCCGCCGCGCGTCGCTGGCGGCGGCTTCGGCCGGCGCCGTTTCGGCCAGCGCGAGATAGGCGTTCAGGCGCGGATTGTCCCGCTCGATCGCGGCGCGGTACGTCGCCGTCAGGCCCGCGCTGTCGATGCGCCCGGCGGCAAGCCAGTGCAGCAGCTGGAACGCGGTCGCGCCGCGCAGGTCGTGATCGGAGAGGGCTCGGTCGGAAGCGTGCGTCATGCTGGCTCGTGGTCGTGGGTCCAGCCCGATTATGCCTGCGCGCGGTGAAGCCACCGTGTCCCCGGGCGCCCACCGGCCAGAAAAGCCGCCGCCGACGGCCGACGGGTTTGCCGCCCCGTCGGCGAACCCGGACAATCGCCCTCTTCCCTCAGCCAACCGGAGCCAGCGATGAGCGAGCGCGACATCATGGAGTACGACGTCGTCACCGTCGGTGCCGGACCGGCCGGGCTCGCCTTCGCGATCCGCCTCAAGCAGCTCAAGCCCGACATCCGCGTCTGCGTGATCGAAAAGGCCTCGACGGTGGGTGCACAGATCCTCTCCGGCGCGGTGATCGAGCCGCAGCCGCTGAACGAACTGCTGCCCGAATGGGGCAGGAATCCGCCGCCGATCTGCGTGCCGGTGAACAAGGACGAGTTCTGGTACCTGCGCGATCCGCAGTCCGGCATCAAGTCGCCGGTGGTGCCGCCGCAGATGCACAACCACGGCAATTTCATCGTCTCGCTCGGCGCGCTGTGCGCCTGGCTGGCGCCGCAGGCGGAGGCGCTCGGGGTCGAGATCTACCCCGGCTTCGCCGCCAGCGAACCGCTGTTCGACGAATCGGGCGCGGTCTGCGGCGTGCGCATCGGCGACATGGGCGTGGCGAAGGACGGCTCGCACAAGCCCAGCTACACGCAGGGCATCGACATCAAGGCGCCGCTGACCGTGCTCGCCGAAGGCTGCCGCGGCCACCTGTCCAAGCAGCTGATCGCGAAATACCGGCTCGATGCCGACTGCGACCCGCAGACCTACGGCATCGGCATCAAGGAGCTGTGGTCGGTGCCGGAAGGCCGCAGCGAACCGGGCAAGGTGGTGCACACGCTCGGCTGGCCGCTGGATCCGTCGATCTACGGCGGCAGCTTCCTCTACCACCTCGACCAGAACCGCATCGCGATCGGCTTCGTCGCCGGACTCGACTACAAGGACCCGCTGTTCTCGCCGTTCGAGGCGTTCCAGCAGCTGAAGAACCACGCCACGATCAAGCCGCTGTTCGAGGGCGGCTCGATCGTCTCGGCCGGCGCGCGCGCACTGATCGAGGGCGGCTGGCAGTCGCTGCCCAGGCTCGAGATGCCCGGCGCGATCCTGATCGGCGACGCCGCCGGCCTGATGAACGTGCCGAAGATCAAGGGCACGCACCAGGCGATCCGCTCCGGCATGCTGGCCGCCTCGCACGTCGCCGAGCACGGCGCGGCAGCCGGCTGGGACGCCGCGCTGCGCGCCTCGCCGGTGGCGACGGAACTGAAGAAGGTGCGCAACATCCGCCCCGGCTTCAACAAGGGGCTGTGGCTGGGCCTGGCCAACGCCGGCTGGGAAACCGTGACCGGCGGCCTGTCGCCGTGGACGCTGAAGAACCACGCGGACTGGTCTTCGCTGGAGAAGATCAGCGCGTACGAGGCGCCGAAGAGGGACGGCGCCACCGATGACCAGTTCCGCAAGCGAAACTGGGTCGAGCGGACGCTGCCGCCGCGCGACCGCCTGGCCGAGGTCTACTTCGCCGCGACCGAGCACGACGAGGACCAGCCGGTGCACCTGAAGGTGGCCGACACCAACGTCTGCGTCACGCGCTGCGCCGCCGAATACCAGAACCCGTGCACGCGCTTCTGCCCGGCCGGGGTCTACGAGATCGTCGAGGACGCCGCCGCGGCCACCGGCAAGCGCCTGCAGATCAACGCCGCCAACTGCGTGCACTGCAAGACCTGCGACATCAAGGACCCGTACGAGATCATCACCTGGGTCACGCCGGAAGGCGGCAGCGGGCCGAATTATCAGAATCTGTAGTTCTAGGATTCTGTAAATCTGTAATTTCTCGTGCCGCGGGCGTTTCCGCCTTCGCCGGACCGTTCCGCCCGTGTAATCTGGCGCCGTCCGCGAAAAGGGGTGCGGCGACCGCGTCCGGACCGGGTATCCGGCGCGATCCTCGTCGCGCATGGCCGCCGCGGCCGATCACGGGGGAGCCGGCCGGTGCCCGCGTGCCGCGATCCGCGACAGGGACGACGACCGCACGACATCGATCCAGGCCACGGCTCGCGGGAACGGGCCGCGATCCGCGCCATCCAGAAGAGAAGTTCATGACCGAACAGCGCACGAGTGGCTGGCTCAGCAACCGGCCGATCCAGACCAAGATGCTGCTCGCGTTCGGCGCGATCCTGCTGACCTTCCTGGTCGCGGTCGCGGCGATCCTGGTCGCGCTCTCCATCCAGACCGAAGCGCGGCAGTGGACCCAGCACACGCGCGACGTCATCGAGGAGATGACCGGGATCGTGCGCTCGCTGCACGAGGCCGACCTGGATGTTCGCGACATCAACATGTCGGGCGGCTCCAGCCGCGGCGACGACTATCGCCGGGACGTCGCCAATGCGCGTGCGCATCTCGACAAGGCGCTGGCGCTGACCGACGACAACGCCTCGCAGCAGGCCCGCCTGCGCAATCTCGGCGCCCTGGTCGACCAGTGGGTCCGGGAGTCCGCCGACCCGGCCGTGGCCGCCAGCACGCAGGCCTTCGGCAGCGCCGACTACGCGCAGCGCTCCTACGAGATCGGCGTGCACTATCTCGCCGACTCCAATACCCGCATCGGCACCATCCTGCGCTCCCTGGACGAGGCAATCGGCGAGGAACGCGGCCTGCTCGAGGCGCGCAACCGTTCGCTGGAGAACACCGTCGCCCTGGTGCGCTGGCTGGTGCTGGGCATGTTCCTGCTGGCGCTGCTGGTCGGCATCGCCGCGCTGATGCTGTCCTCGCGCCTGATCACCCAGCCGATCCGCCACCTGACCGGACTGATGACGCGCCTGGCCGACAAGGACCACGGCATCGAGGTGAGCGGCCAGCAGCGCGCCGACGAGATCGGCGCGATCGCGCGCTCGCTGGACGTGTTCAAGCGCACGGCGATCGCCACCAGCGACCAGAACTGGGTCAAGTCGCACGTCGCCGAAATCGCCGGCGTGCTGCAGTCGGCGCCCAACCGGGACGAATTCGCGCGCGCGCTGACCGCCGAGGTCGCGCCGCGCATCAAGGCCGGCGTGGCGGTGTTCTTCGACTACGACCCGGAAGCCCGGCAGCTCGACCTGCGCGGCAGCTACGGCTTCAAGCAGCGCAAGCACCTGGGCACGCGCTATGGCCTGGGCGAAGGACTGGTCGGCCAGGTCGCGCTGGAACGCAAGCCGATCGTGCTGGAGCAGGTGCCCGACGACTACGTGCGCATCCATTCCGGCCTGGGCGAGGCGCCGCCGCGCAACGTGATCGCGCTGCCGCTGCTGCTGCAGGAGCACCTGCTCGGCGTGCTCGAGTTCGGCAGCTTCGCGCCGTTCGGCAAGGCCGAGCAGGGCCTGCTCGACGAGCTGATGCCGTTCGCCGCGCTGTCGCTGGAGAACCTCAACCGCGCGCTGCGCACGCAGGAACTGCTGGTGCGCACGCAGCGCCAGGCGCAGGAGCTGCAGACCTCCGAGGAAGAGCTGCGCGTACAGCAGGAAGAGCTGGCGGCGACCAACGAAGAACTGCAGGCCAAGACCGTCGAGCTCGAGGAGCAGCAGCAGCGCCTGCGCACCTCGGAAGAGGAACTGCGCGTGCAGGCCGAGGAACTGCAGGCCTCCAACGAGGAACTGCGGCAGAAGAGCGACACGCTCAACGAGCAGAAGCAGGTGCTGGAAGGCCTGCAGCAGGAAACCGAGAACAAGGCGCAGGAGCTGGCGCGCGCGAGCCAGTACAAGTCCGACTTCCTCGCCAACATGTCGCACGAGCTGCGCACGCCGCTGAACAGCCTGCTGATCCTGTCGCGCAACCTCGCCGACAACGACGGCGGCAATCTCGACAACGAGCAGGTCGAGTCGGCGCGCGTGATCCACGAGTCCGGCTCGAACCTGCTGCGCCTGATCAACGACATCCTCGACCTGTCCAAGATCGAGGCCGGCAAGATGCACGCGGTCGCCGAGGACTTCCCGCTGCCGCACTTCGTGCAGGCGCTGCTGCGCCGCTTCAAGCACGTCGCCGGCGAGAAGGGGCTCGACTTCGACGTCAACCTCGCCGACGGCCTGCCGGCGTCGATGCACACCGACGGCCCGCGCCTGGAGCAGATCGCCAACAACCTGGTCGGCAACGCGTTCAAGTTCACGCGCCAGGGCTCGGTACGCGTGGACATCGCGCGGCCGAAGACCGAACTGGCGCGCCGCTTCGGCCTGGCGCCCGACGGCTCGATTGCGATCACCGTCAGCGACACCGGCATCGGCATCCCGGCCGACAAGCTCGACCACATCTTCGGCACGTTCGAGCAGATGGACGCCAGCACCAGCCGCAAGTACGGCGGCAGCGGCCTGGGCCTGGCCATCGCGCGCCGCCTGAGCGAGCTGCTCGGCGGCGGCATCGCCGTGGAGAGCGTGCTCAACGAGGGCAGCCGCTTCACCGTCGTGCTGCCCGAACAGCTCGTCACGTCGGCGGGCGTGGTGCACGTGCCGGCGGATTTCACCGAACCGCCGGCCGTCGATGCGGTGTCCGCCGGCGCCGCGCCGCCGCTGCCGCCTTCGCTCGGCTCGATGCCCAAGCCGTGGGTGCCGGACGACCGCGACGCCCTGCGCGCCGGCGACACGGTGATTCTCGCCGTCGAGGACGATCCGGTGTTCGCGCGCACCCTGGTCGACATGATCCGGCGCAAGGGCTATCGTGCTCTGGCGGCCGGCGACGGCGAGTCCGGCCTCTATCTCGCGCGCCAGTATCGTCCGACCGGCATCCTGCTCGACGTGATGCTGCCCGGAATCGACGGTTGGGACGTGCTCACGCGCCTGAAACAGGAGCCGGCCACGCGGCGCATCCCGGTGCACTTCATCTCCGCCACCGACGACACCGCACGCGCGCAGCAGCTCGGCGCGGTCGGCTTCCTGACCAAGCCGGCCGAGCGCGACGCGCTGCTCGGCGCGTTCGAGCGCCTGCTGCAGTCCTCGCCCGGCCCGACGCGCAAGGTGCTGCTGATCGACGACGATCCGGACTCGCGCGTCGCGGTCGCCAGCCTGATCAAGTCCGACACGGTCGAGATCGTCGAGGTCGGCTCGGCCGAGGAGGCGCTGCCGCAGATCGAATCGAGCGCGTTCGACGTCGTCGTGCTCGATCTCGGCCTGCCCGGCATGAGCGGCTTCGACTTCCTCGACCTGCTGCACGCGCGCCGCGCCGAACTGCCGCCGATCGTGATCCACTCCGGCCGCGAACTCAGCCGCGAGGAGAGCGCGCGGCTGCGCCAGTACACCGACAGCATCGTGATCAAGGGCACGCGCTCGCTCGAGCGCCTGCTCGACGAAGTCAGCCTGTTCCTGCACAGCGTGCGCAAGGACTCCGGGCCGCGCGTGGTGCGCGACATCGACAGCGGCCTCGCCGGCCGCACCGTGCTGGTGGTCGACGACGACATGCGCAACATCTTCGCGCTGTCGAAGATCCTGCGCGAGAAGGGCCTGAGCGTGGTGATGGCGCAGGACGGCCACAAGGCGCTGCGCCAGCTCGAGGAGAACAAGTCGATCGAGATCGTGCTGATGGACATCATGATGCCCGGCATGGACGGCTACGAGACGATGCGCGAGATCCGCAGGCAGCCTGCGCAGGCCAAGCTGCCGATCATCGCGGTCACCGCGAAGGCGATGGCCGGCGATCGCGACAAGTGTCTGGAGGCGGGCGCCAACGACTATCTGGCCAAGCCGATCGACATCGACAAGCTGCTGTCGATGATGCGGGTCTGGCTGCACGCCTGACCTGCTCGAAAATGTAAAGATGCATTACGATATTTTTCGGCTACGGCGCGGTGGAAAGGCCCGGAGCGGCGGGCGACCACGCATGATGCGCTGAGAGGACGGTGGGGGCATGGCGCGAGCGGAGATCGAGGACGTCGAAGTCGAGCTTTTCATGCGCGCGCTGCAGCTGCGCCACGGCTACGATTTCAGCCACTACGCACCGGCCTCGTTCAAGCGCCGCGTGCTGAACCTCGCCGCCAACGCCGGCTGCCGCACGATCATCGAGCTGGTCGACCGCCTGCTGCGCGAGGACGAGCTGGTGCCGCAGGTGATCGCAGGGCTGTCGGTGCCGGTGTCGGAGATGTTCCGCAATCCCAGCGTGTTCCGCGTGCTGCGCGAGGAGGTGCTGCCGGTGCTGGCCTCCTACCCGGTCATCAACATCTGGCAGGCGGGCTGCGCGTTCGGACAGGAGGTCTATTCGCTGGCGATCCTGCTCGAGGAGGCCGGGCTGTACGACCGCAGCCAGATCTTCGCCACCGACTTCAGCGACGCCGCGCTGGTGCGTGCGCAGGAAGGCATCTTTCCCGCACGCGAGGCGCGCAGCTACTCGGAGAACTATCTCGCCGCCGGCGGCCGGCGCTCGCTGGCCGACTACTACCACGCACGCTACGAATTCATGAAGTTCGACGAGCGCCTCAAGCGCAACGTCACCTTCGCCAACCACAACCTCGTCTGCGACGGGGTGTTCTGCGAGGCGCATCTGATCCTGTGTCGCAACGTATTGATCTACTTCACCAACACGCTGCAGGACCATGTCCTCTCGCTGTTCCGCGACAGCCTCGTGCGCAACGGTTTCCTGTGCCTGGGCAATCGCGAGAACATCGACTTCGCCTCGGCCGCGCGCGACTTCACCGCGGTCAACGCGCGCGAACGCGTGTACCGGAAGAACGCCGACGCGCCATGAGCTCCGCGCCGCCGGCCGTGGTCATGGGATGTTCGGCGGGCGGAATGGGCGCGCTGCGCACGGTGCTCGGCGGCCTCAGCAGCAATTTCCCGCGCGCCGTGGTGGTGGTCTGCCACACCGGCTCGGAGGACGTCACCACGTTCTGCGAGCTGCTCGAACTGGCCAGCGCGCTGCCGGTGCGCGAGGCGCGCGAGCGCCAGTCGATGGCGCCCGGCGTCGTCCACATGGCGCCGAGCGGTTATCATCTGCTCCTGGAGCGAGGCGGACGGTTTTCGCTGTCCGTCGACGAACGGGTGTCGTTCGCGCGACCGGCGATCGACGTCCTGTTCGAGACCGCGGCCTCGGCCTGCGGCAAGGACCTGATCGGAGTCGTCATGACGGGGGCGAACAACGACGGTGCGGCGGGACTGCGGGCGATCCGCCGGCGCGGCGGCGTCGCCATCGTGCAGGATCCTCTCGACGCGCAGGCGTCGGCGATGCCGCAGGCCGCGATCGAAACCGCCGGCGCCGACCACGTCGTCCCGCTCGAGGGCATCGCCCCCCTGCTCAACCGGCTTTGCCCATGAATAGAATCGCCACCCTGCAGCCGAAAATCTTGATCGCGGACGACCATCGTCCGAACCTGATCGCCATGCGCCGCCTGCTCGCCGGCATCGACGCGGAAATCGTCGAGGCGATGACCGGCAACGACGTGCTCGCCGCCGCGCTCGATCACGAATTCGCGCTGATCCTGCTCGACGTGCAGATGCCGGACATGAACGGCTTCGAGGCGGCGACCCTGCTCGCCGGCGAGGAACGCACGCGCTCGACGCCGATCATCTTCGTCACCGCCTCGCACGCCGACGACGTCAACCGCCTGCGCGGCTACAGCTTCGGCGCGGTCGACTACATCACCAAGCCGCTGAACGAGGTGATCCTGCTGTCGAAGGTGCGCATCTTCCTCGAGCTGTACCGCAACAAGGTCGCCCTGCGCTCGGCACTGTCGGATCTTTCCGAGCGCAACCGCCAGCTCGAGCGCGAGGTGCAGGAACGGCGCATGGCCGAGGAGCAGGTGCGTCACCTGGCGCACCACGACGGCCTCACGGGCCTGGCCAACCGCCTGCTGTTCATGGCCCGTCTGGAGGCCGCCATCGCGCGCGCCCGCGCCGACAGCGGCGGCTTCGCGCTGGCCTACCTGGACATCGACGACTTCAAGCCGATCAACGACCAGCACGGCCACCAGGCCGGCGACGAACTGCTCAGGCTGATCGCCGGCCGCCTGCGCAGCGGGCTGCGCTACGACGAAACCGGCGCGCGCCTGGGCGGCGACGAGTTCGCGCTGATCCTCAACGTCGACAACCTGCACGATGCGGCCAGCCGCGCCGGCGAAATCGCGCGCTCGCTGTTCGAGCCCTACGACGTGCAGTCGCGCACCGCCGGCGGCAACGTCGACGTGCGCATCCGCGGCAGCCTCGGCGTCGCGCTCTATCCGCAGCACGGCGACGACAGCGAGGCGATGATCCACGCCGCCGACGTGGCGATGTACGCGGCCAAGCGCGACCAGACCCAGCTGCACCTGCTCGGCGACCTGCTGTAACCCCTGCCTGCCGCGCGCGCGGCAGGCGTGCCCGCCGCGCGTTCGGTCGCGCTCACGCGGCCCGGAGCATTCCCCCGCCATCGCCGCAAGCCCCGCCACTGCACGTTTTTGATGCTTGTTTGACGTCTTCCGCGGCGCGTTTGAGGCTTGCCTGACGCGATCGAGCACGTCCCGTCATAGCGTGAAGGGACGGAAGTTCGCCCCGCCGCCGAAACGACTCGCGGCCGGGCGGGCATCCCGTCATCCTGACTCGCAGAGGGGAAACCGCATCATGCCGATCACCACATCCACCGCCGGGGCGCCGATCTGGCCGCCGCGGGAATCCTTCCGCCCGGCGCAACGGTCGTGGCGGCGTGCCGCGAAACGGCTCGTCGCCCTGGGCGGCCTTCTTCTCGCCGCCGCGACCGCCGCCGCCGCGCCGGTGATCGCCGTCGATCCGGCCGCACTGTCGGCCACGCTGGCGCCGGGAGAGACCGCGACGCAGACGCTGACGATCCGCAATCGGGGCAGCGACGCGCTGGACTGGAGCGTGCTGGACCAGAGCACGACCGTGCAGGACTTCCGCCGCGAAGCGGCGCTGAGTTTCGATGCGGGCGAGTACTTCCCGGTCTCCGCCGTGATCGACCCGACCGGCCACTACGCCTATTTCGGCACCAGTTCGCCGCCGGGCCAGATCGTCAAGGTCGACCTGCGCACCTGGGAGCGCGTCGACGCGATCACCCTGCTCGACGGCGCGGGTGAAGACGCCGAGCGTTTCCTGTTCACCGCCATCATGGACCCGGCCGGCCGCTACGCCTATTTCGGCACCGGCACCTATCCGGGCCGGGTGGTCAAGATCGACCTGGAGCGCTTCGAGCGCGTCGGCTCCGTCACGCTGGAATTCGGCGAGGACGTGCTGCGCTCGGCCGCGATCGACCCGACCGGCCGCTTCGGCTACTTCGGCGCGGACTCGTCCCCGGTCCGCATCGTCAAGGTGGATCTGGAAACGATGCAGCGCGTGGGCTCCGTCGATCTGGAGGAAGGCACCGAAGGCCTCGCCGGCGGAGCCGCGGTCGACCCGGCGGGCCAGTTCGGCTACTTCGCCGCCGGTTTCGGTACCGTCGTGAAGATCGATCTGGCCAGCTTCACCCTGAGCGAGCGGCTGGACACCGGCATCGGCACGTTCTTCTCGCCGGCGCTGATCGACCCGGCCGGACAGTTCATCTATTTCGGCACCTATTCCGATCCCGGCCAGATCCTGAAGATCGACCTGGCCAGCTTCAGCATCGTCGATACCCTGACGCTGGGGCCGGGCGAGGCGCGGCCGCTGAGCGCGGCGATGTCCGCCGACGGAACCATCGCCTATTTCGGCACGCAACAGACGACTCCCGGCCGCGTGATCAAGGTCGACCTGGCGAACTTCACGCGCGTCGATGCGATCACGCTGGACGAAGGCGAAGACGACGTGCGCGCCACGATGCTCGATCCCTCCGGCGGCACTCTCTACGTCTCCACCGCGACGTTCCCCGGCAAGGTGGTCAGGCTCGTCGACGTCGCCTACGACTGCGCGCTGCCGGACTGGGCCGGCGCCACGCCGGGCAGCGGCTCGGTCGCTGCCGGATCGAGCCAGACCGTGGACGTCGGCTTCGACGCCGGCGGGCTCGGCGTCGGTCGCCACCAGGCCGCGCTGTGCCTGCAGAGCAACGATCCGGCGACGCCGCGGGTGGCCGTGCCGCTGACCGCCGAGGTGCGGGTGGCCGACGTCGCGCCGGCGCGGCTGTCCTTCGACGTGGTGCGCGGCGGCACCGGCAGCGACACGCTGTCGATCGCCAATCACGGCAGCGGCGATCTCGCCTGGGCCGTCACGCAGGCCGATCCGGCGCAAGGCTGCGGCACGCCCGCGGCGGCCTCCTGGCTCGGCGCCTCGCCGGCCGGCGGCAGCATCGCCCCCGGCGGCACCACGGCGGTCGGCGTGACGGTCGACATCACCGCGCTGGCGGCGGGCTCCTACGCCTGGCTGCTGTGCGTGGACACCGGCAGCGGCGCCGACGCGCAGACCCGCAGCGTCGCCGTCGACCTGCGGGTGAGCGAGCCGGTACCGGCGTTCACCGTCGATCCGGGCAGCCTGTCGATGACCCTGCCGCCGGATCAGAGCGGCAGCTGGGACCTGGCGCTGCGCAACGACGGCGCCGGCACGCTGGACTGGACCGTGCTGAGCGGGAGCTTCGCACCGTACCTGAAGGATTCCCTGCTCCTGGAAAACGCCGCCCTGCCCACCGCCGCCGTGATGGACCCGGCCGGGCGCTACGCCTACTTCGGCACCAATTCGATACCCGCCCGCGTTCTCAAGATCGACCTGACGAGCTTCGAGACCGTCGCCGCGATCACGCTGCCGGCGGGCGAGGACATGCTCCGCTCCGCCGTCATCGACGCCGCCGGCCGCTACGCCTATTTCGGCACGTTCACCGACCCGGGCAAGGTCATCCGGATCGACCTGAACAGTTTCCAGCGCGTGGCTGCACTCACCCTGCAGGCCGGCGAGGACCGGCTCAGCTCCGCGGTGATCGACCCCGCCGGCGCCTACGCCTACTTCGGCACGCGCACCGAGGTCGGCCGCGTCGTGAAGATCGACCTGGCGAACTTCACGCGCGCCGGCGCGATCGATTTCTCCGCCGGCGAAGAGGAAGGCTTCCTGATCTCGGCGGCGATCGACACCGCCGGCGCCTACGCCTATTTCGGCACCGGTCCGCTGGTCGGCAAGGCGGTCAAGGTCGACCTGGCCACGTTCCAGCGCGTCGACTCGATCGTCCTGAGCGAGGACCAGGGCATCAGCACGGCGATGATCGACGGCGCCGGCCGCTTCGCCTACTTCGGCACCGAGCCGCCATTCCTGGGCGCGGCGCATTTCATCAAGCTCGACCTGGCCGAGTTCCGCCTCGTCAGCTCGATCGATCTGGAGGTGAGCAACTACGAAGGCGGCATCACCGCCGCGGTGATCGATCCGCTCGGCCGCTATGCCCTGCTCGGCAATACCTGGGGCTCGGCCACGCGCATGGTCGAGGTCGATCTGCAGGACTTCTACCGCACCGGATCGGTCCTGCTCGGCGTCACCGAGGGCGGCTTGTATTCGGCGGTGATGGACCCCGCCGGCCGCTACGCCTACTTCGGCGGCGTGCGCTACCCCGGCACGAACGAGCCGGGCCGCCTCCTCAAGATCGAAAGCCGCCTCGACTGCGTGCTGCCGGGCTGGCTGTCGGTCGCCGACAGCAGCGGCAGCGTCGCCCCCGGCGGCGCGCAGACGCTGGCGATCGAGGTCGACTCCGCCGGACTCGCCGACGGCGTCCACGGGGCGAACCTGTGCTTCGGCAGCAACGACCCGGCGCAGCCGCTGTTGAGCGCCGCGGTGGAACTGGTCGTGGCCGGCGACGACCGCATCTTCGGCGACGGCTTCGATCCCGCCGCTCCCTGACGCGGTTGCGGCGCGGCGGCCTCCGTGCGACGGCCGCCGCGCCGCACCCTTTTCCCCGGGCTGCGATGAAATCCGTCTCGTTCGGAATCTTCCTGCTGGCCGCCGCGCTGATGCCGCGACCAGCAACATCGGCCGCCTTCCTGGCGCTGGATCTGCCCGGCAGCCAGCTCGCGGCGTTGTCCGCCGACGGCTGCGTCGCCGCCGGCGGGGTACTGGGCGCCCGCCCGAGCGGCTTCCGCTGGTCCGCCGCGCACGGCGCCGAATCGCTCGACGCCGCGATCACCGTGCACGCCCTGTCGCCCAGCGGCGACTATGCCGCCGGCTCGACGCTCGATGCGATGCAGCGCGAGGTCGCCAGCTACTGGGACGGCGCCGGCACGCTGCATCGCCTCGCCGCGATGCCGGGGCTGGCGACGATCGGCGCCGTCAGCCAGGCGCATGCGATCACCGACGCACCGCACGTCGTCGGCAGCGCACGCCGCAACGACCGCCTGCGCATCGCGTTCGACTGGAGCGACACGACCGGCATGCGCGCGCTCGATCCGGTTCGGGCGGAGGAAACTCGGGCGATCGCGATCAGTCCCGACGGCCGCCGCATCGGCGGCTGGGAGCGGATCGGCGACCGCGTGCGGCCGCTGCATTGGCGCGACGGCCGGCTGCTGGCGGACGCGTCCGACACCGAGCCCGGCGAAATCCTCGGCGCCAGCCGCGACGCCGAAACCCTGGTCGGCTGGATCGCGGCGAACGGCAGCTACCTCGTCCATCGCGACGCCGGCATCCGCCGCCTGGGCCGGGACCCGCCCGTGCGTCTGCGCGCCGGCAGCGACGACGGCCGCGTGCTGGCCGGCGAGCGCGGCAGCGGCGACGAGCGCGAGGCATGGCTGTGGCTCCAGGCGGAAGGTTTCGTTTCCCTGCGCGACTGGCTGGCCCGGCACGCCGCGGCATTGCCGCCGGACTGGCGCCCGCTCGCGTTGACCGCCGTCAGTGCCGACGGCAGGCGCGTGGGCGGCTGGGGCAGGCGCGACGGCGACCGTCTCGATTCCTTCATTGTCGATCTCGGCGGCGCGTCCTGCGATCCCGCGTCGCATCCGCAGGCGGCGTTCAGGGCGACAGCTGCAGATCACGCTCGCCGGCAAGGGCACGCCGCTTCGCCTGGGCCGCATCCGCCAGCGCGCCCTGACCTGAGGCCCGGTAGTACGCGCTGAGCGCGCGCGCCGCGAAGTAGTCCTTCTCGGCGTACGGCGTCAGGCGTCCGGCGATCGGAACCGCCGCATCGAACTCGCGCCGCTCGATCAGATGGTGCAGCCAGATCGAGGCGAAGGCGACGATCGTGCTCGGCTCGCCGACCTTCTCCGCCGCCGCCAGCGAGGACGAAAACAAGGCGCGTGCCTCGTCGTAGCGACCGCGCGCCTGCAGCAGCTGGGCGCGGCTGAAATCGAGCAGGGTCGACGCTTCGCCCTGCAGCGGCTCGACGGACAGGCGCGTGCGCCGCTCGATCAGCTGCGCGGCCAGTTCGAGGCGCTGCACGCGCAAGGCGGCATCGACGCCGATGAAGCCGCTCCACGACAACGCCAGCTGGCTGGCGAAGCCTTCGCTGGCGGCGGCACGCTGCATCGAGTCCATCGCCAGGTCCGCCACCCGTGCGTATTCGCCGCGCTGGCGCAGCCATTCCAGCCGCAGCATCACGAATTCCGGGTCGACCGCGGCGGCGGCGGGGCCGTCGTAGCGATCGATCACGCGGCCGGCCTCGCCCAGCCGCCCGACATTGAGCAGCGCGCGCGTGTGCGCCGCGGCGATGCGCGTCTTCAGCCGTTCGTTGTCGACCGACTGCACCAGCTCCAGAGCCTGCCGGCTGGTTTCCAGCGCGCCGGGGAAATCGAGCAGGCCGAACTGCACGTAGATCTTGTTGTGCAGGGCGGTGAGGAGCATCTCGCCCGCGCCGAATGCGGTCAGCACGCGAATCGACCGCTCCTGTGCTTCCAGAGCCGGCGCCAGGCGGCCGCGGTACGCGTCGGCCGCGGCGATGTTGATCTCGAGCTTGGCGATGCCGATGCGATCTTCGGCGCGCTCGAGCGCGACGCGCGCGTGACCGAAGTCCGCCATCGCTTCCTCGAAGCGCTCGCGGTTGGCGTAGCTGGCGCCGCGGCCGGCGTAGGCGTTGCCGAGCAGCTGCTGGTTGCCGCTCTCCTGCAAGCGCGTGATCGCTTCGCTGTAGGCCGTCTCGGCGGCGGCGAAGTCGGGACGCTGCAACTCGGCGCCGGCCAGGCCGAGCCAGGCCTGCGGCGACAGCTCGCGCGCGGCCGGCGCGGCGTCGTCGATCAGGGCGCGGAACGTCCGCCGTGCCTCGTCCAGGCGGCCGCGGCGCAATGCGACCTGGCCCGCACGCAGGCGGAAGCGGGCGTCCTCGGCGGCCAGCGTCGCATTCGCGCCGAGCAGCTGCTGCGCCTGCGCGAGGTCGCCGCTGAGCAGCGCGGCGTCAATGCGCTGCAGGACTTCCTCGTGCGAAGACGGCGGCGCCAGACGCCCGGCCGGACGCAGTTCGCGCAGCATCGGTTCGAGTGCGGCACGCACGGCGTCCAGCGGCGCCGGCGCGGTGCCCGAGTAGCTGCGCAGGGTCTGGCCGTGGAACACGTCGAGCGCGACGCGCCAGCCCGCATCGGTCCTGCGCGCATGCGCCTGCACCGCGTGCGTGGCGCCGGTCAGTGCGAGCAGGCGCGACAGTTCGGCGTTCTCCATCTGACCGCTCGGCTTCGCATCGGCGGTCAGGCTGAGGATCTGGTCGTTCGGCAGCACGCGGCGTTCGCCGCCCTCGCGCAACGCGACGCCGATGTAGTCCATGACGCCCAGCCGCATCCAGGCGACGTCCGCTGGATCCGCCTCGACCCGCACCGGCAGTACGAGGTAGGTCCCCTCGACGCCGGCCGGCGGCGGCGACGCCGGAACGGCGGGCGCCGGCGCGGGAGACGGTCCGGAGGCACGGAACGCGGCGAGGTAGAGGACACTCCCGCTCACCACGAGAGCGGCCAGGCCGATCGCGGCGAGCGGCAACCGGCGACGTGCCGGCGCCGCGGCGGCGGGCGTTGCGAGCGGTTCGGATGCCGGCACGCTGGCGGCCGACGACGTCGGCATCTCGCCGATGCCGTGCGTCTCTTCCGCCAGCTCCACGCGCTCGGTCGGCACCACCCAGCGATAGCCGAAGCGCGGCATCGTGCGGATCGTCTCGCCGTCGCCGTCGCGCACGGCCTGCCGCGCGCGCGACAGCGTCTGCGCCAGCGTGTGATCGTTAATGTCGGCCCTGCCCCACACCGCCGCGATCAGCTCGTCGCGGCCGACCGCGCGATCGCGATGCTCGACCAGGTAGACCAGACAGTCGAACGACTTCAGCGGCAGGGCGATCAGCTGCTCGTCGCGCCACAGTTCGCGCTGCCTGGGATCGAGCCGGTAGCTGCGGAAACGGTAGACGGTCTTGGACATCGAACGGGACGGCGCCGGCGGCGGGCGAAGTCGGGCATCATGGCATAGCGGATGCGCCGGCGACGCCGCTCGCCTCAGCGTTCTTCGAGGACGCGCACGCCGGCGACCGTGGGCTCGTGCCGGAACACCTGCGCCGAGCCGATGCCTTTCACGACCAGTTCGGTGTCCGAGCGCCACTGCACGGTCAGCGCCACCTGGTCGCCGAGGATCAGCGCGTTGCCGGCTCCCGTCGGCGCCGCATCAGCGGCTGGCACGATCGACAGCTGCGTGCTGAATCCCGTCGTCGCGCCGCAGTCACGCGTGAACACGACCGCCCGCATCGCGCCGGACGGCGAGGCGACGCTCGCCACGACCTCGTTGCCGCATGGATCGGCGCAGCCGCCGAGACCGATGATCGCCGTCACCGCCAAGGCTCGCGCCACCGACGCGACGCGCGACGGGCGAGTCGCGGTCACGGCGCGGCCTCCGGCTCGATCTCGCCGATCGGTTCGCCCTGCAGCGTGTACAGGCCGATCGCCGAACCCGCAGCGCCCTGCGAACGCGCGAGGGCGGCGACGAGTTCACGCCGCTCGAAGCCGTCGGGCTTGCTCCGCGCCACTTCGAACACCAGCAGCACGCTGTCGGCGTTCGTCGCGCCGCTGTCGAAACCGGACGCGGCGAGGAAGCGGTCGACGTCGCGCACGGCGCCGAACAGCGCCCTGGGCAGCACCAGCGGACGGCCGTCGTGCTCGACCGCGTAGTAGTGCTCCTCGCGCACCCACGGCCGGCGCTCGCGCACATAGGCGATCTTCCACGGATACACCGCGCCTTCGAACAGCAGCGTCCGCTTCGACTCCGCCGCGGCCGGAAACGCCGCCAGCGCCAGCACGAATGCCGGCAGCAGACACCACTTTGGCACGAAGAAATTCCTCACGCGCCCTCCTGCATGCGCGACGGCGCAGGCTGCGCCGCGCGAACGACACGAGTATGCCGCGGCGGAATCGGCCGTCGCCAGCCCGCGTGCCGCGAACGCTCCTTCCGGTCCACACGCCGGAAGGAGCGCGGCGCGGCTCAGGGCACGTAGTCGATGCCGACCATCGCCGGCGACGGCAGCGGATCGATGCCGGTGACCGCCGGTGCGTTGGGCGGCGCGCTGTAGTACTTGCCGGTCATCGCCGACACGTTCGCCTCGCACGAGGCCGAGCCGGTGGAACGGCTGTTGCGCGTCGGATCGGTCAACACCACCGGACTGGTCTTGGGCACGTAGTACAGCGCGCGCACGTTGCCCTGCCCGGTCACCATGCCGGGGCGCACGTTGCCGGTGAAGATCAGCGCCGGACCGCTGCAGTCGGTACTGACGTAGCTGGCAGTCGTCGAGCCGGCGCCGAGGCCGTCCTGCGAGATCGCGATGAAATATCCCTGCGTCGAGACGAACTCGACATTGGTGCCGTAGCCGCCGGTCGTCACCGCATGCAGCGGTCGCGGCAGTGCGGTGGTGAGCGTGCCGTTGATGCGCGCGACGAACCTGGCGCTGCCGGCGGCGCCGGTCGCGCCAGTGGCTCCGGTGGCGCCGGTGGCGCCGGTCGCTCCCGTCGGACCCGTCGCGCCGGTGCTGCCGGTGACGCCGGTCGCACCGGTCGCTCCCGTGACGCCCGTCGCGCCGGTCGGTCCGATCGGACCCTGCACGCCGATCGGCCCCTGCACACCGGTCGGACCGATCGGGCCCTGCGCGCCGGTGGGACCGGCAACGCCATCCGCGCCGGTCGGGCCGGTCGCACCGGTAAGGCCGGTCGCGCCGGTCGGACCGGTCATTCCGGTAGGGCCGGTCGGACCGATCGCGCCCGTCACGCCGATCGGGCCTGGCGCTCCGGTGGCGCCGGCGACGCCGTCCGCGCCGGTCGGGCCGGTGACGCCGGTGGCGCCCGTCGGGCCGGTCGGGCCGGTCGGACCGATCGCTCCGGTGACGCCGGTCGGACCGGTCGGTCCCTGCGCGCCGGTCGGGCCGGTGGCACCCGTCGCTCCGGTAGCTCCGGTCGCGCCGGCATTGCCGCTCAGCGCGTACTGCGCGACCGGCGCGGTCGCGATCGGCTGACGCGGCAGCGCGACGCCGTTGACCTTCACCTGCAGATAGGTCTGGTTGCCGACGAAGGCGCCGGGAAACGCGAGGTTGAGGCTGAACAATCCGTTTTGCACCGGAAAGCCCGGTTCGGAGATCGCCATGCCGACCTGGCTGCCGCCGCTCTGTGCGTCCCACAGCGAGAATTCCAGATCGTAGCTGCCGTTGGCGGCGGTGCCGTCCTGCTCCAGCCGGCCCTGGTAGAGAAAGTCCGGCAGCTGCGCCGCTTCCGGCGCGGCCTGCGCCGAGACCGCCGTGACCGCCGAGACGGCCAGTGCGGCCGCCAATGCCCTGCGTGCGAATTTCATGGTGTGCAGCCCCCTGTGTTCGGTTCGAATCCGTTGTGGAACAGGCGCTCGCCGAGCGGCGACTGCCCGGCGAGGAAGCCGGCCGTCAGTCGGTACTGCTTGCTGCCGCCTTTGGCCGTGCCGGTGCCGGCGACCGGCTGGCCGAGCGTGGAGGCCAGCGTGTAGCAGGACGCCGAGACGACGCCTCCGCCGCTGGCCACGACGCTGCGGGTGATGGCGTAGTCCTCGCCCGCCGCGGCGGGCGCCACGACGGCGCAGAACGCGAGCGCCGCGACGCACGCGCAGCGTCGCGCCGCGCCCGGCGCAGATGCGTTGCCTTTCATCGATGTCCCCCTGTCGCTGGGTCGAGCGCGAACGCCGCCACGGCCGTGCGGCCGTGTGTCGAACTTCGCGAACTCCCCTGGGCGCCTCGGCGCCCGCCCCTGTCCGGCGCCTCGGCGCGCCGGTCCATTTTTAGCCATTTGAACTGCATCACAGCCGGTCGCGCACGTCAACGGCCGCCACGTTCGTGCCATGCTTGTGCGTTCGCCTGGACCGCCCGGAGACACGAGCGCATGAAACCTGCCCGCATCGCCCTGGTCAGCGTCGCCGCCGCGCGCGCGCTCGACGAAGACCTCGCTCCGCTGCTCGACGCGCTGCGCGCGACCGGCGCCGAGGCCGACGTCGCTGACTGGGACGACGACGCCGTCGACTGGTCGCGCTACGACCTCGCCCTGCTGCGCTCGACCTGGGACTACGCCGAACGCCTGCCCGAGTTCCTCGCCTGGGCCGAGCGCGCGGCGGCGCGGACGCGGCTGCTCAATCCGCCCGACGTGCTGCGCTGGAACACCGACAAGCACTACCTCGCCGAACTGGAGCGCGCGGGCGTGGCGATCGTGCCGAGCCGCTTCGTCGAACCCGGCGACGCGCCCGATGCGGCGCTCGATGCGTTCCTCTCGACGCAGGCGCGCGAGTTCGTCGTCAAGCCGGCGGTCGGCGCCGGTTCGCGCGACGCGCAGCGATACGGCCGCGAGGAGCGCACCGATGCGACGGCGCACGCCGCGCGCCTGCTCGACGCCGGCCGCAGCGTGCTGCTGCAGCCGTATCTGGACCGCGTCGACGAGCACGGCGAAACCGCGCTGATCCATTTCGACGGCGTCTTCAGCCACGCGATCCGCAAGGGGCCGCTGCTGCGTCGCGGCGACGGCCCGACCGCGGCGCTGTTCGCCGCCGAGCAGATCACCCCGCGCGTGCCGGACGCGGAAGAACGCGCGCTGGCGCAGCGCGCGCTCGCCGCGATCGCGCAACGCGACGCCGGCACCCTGCTGTACGCGCGCGTGGACCTGATCCGCGACGACGACGGCGCGCCGCGCCTGCTCGAACTCGAGCTGGCCGAGCCTTCGCTGTTCTTCGCCCACGCGCCGGGCTCGGCCGAGCGCTTCGCCCAGGCGATCCTCGCGCGCACGCGCTGAGGTTCGTCTCGCGCGACGCGGCCCTCGGCGTCGCCACGCAGCGGCAAGGCTCGCTGGTCAAGAAATGACCATACGACTTGACAGCCGCATGACACGGACGTTTCAGCCACTTGTTCCAGAGGTTCTCCACAGGGCCATCCACGCGCACTGTGGAAAAACCCGCGCCGGCCGCGCCGACGGACATTCGCGCAGCGATGAGGTTTTCCGGCGCGCTCTTGCGTAGGAGCGGATACCGGATCCGGCCGCGCGGCGATGCCCGTGCCGGTTCGCCATCGCCAGCCAGGGGAATTGCCGTGCCTTCGACCCGCCTCCCGCCGCCCGCACGCGCGCTGTCACGCCGGCGCAGTGCTCCGCTGCAGCGTTCGCTCGCCGCGGCGCTGATGATCGCGCTCGCGCCGGTGCCGTCGGGCGCGGCGACGATCCGCGTCACCACGCCCGACGACGGCAGCGGCCCCGACGTCACCGCCACCTGCACGCTGCGCCAGGCGATCGCGTCGATGAATGCCGCGGCCCTCGCGGGCGGCTGCACGCATTCCGCGCCGGACATCGCGTTCGGCACGGACGACACGATCACGTTCGCCGCCTCCGCCGTCGCCGCTGCGCAGACGCCGGGTACGGTGACCCTGCGCGATCCGGACGGCGACACGCTCACCGGCGGCACGCTGGTGGTCAGCGCAGCGCGGCTGACGATCGACGCAGGCGAATGGCGCGGCAGCGGCGCCGGCCAGTACGCCGACGGCGTGACGATCGCGCGCGCGGCGGACGCCGCCGCGACGTTCGGGATCCTGCGCGACGACGCCGCGGCCGGCGGCGCGCTGATGCTGAAGGGGCTGGCCCTGCGCAACGGCAACGCGACGGATGCGGCCTGCGACGGCGGCCCGCATGGCGGCGGCGTGTGCGTGCCGAGCGCGGACCTGGTGCTGGTCGCGAGCACGATCAGCGGCAACTCGGCCAACGCGCTCGGCGGCGGCATCCATTCGGGTTCCGGCGCGCTGACCGTGACCGACAGCCGCGTCCACGGCAACTCGGCCTACCGCGGCGGCGGCATCCACGCAGGCTCCGGCACGCTGACCCTGACCGGCAGCACGGTCGACGGCAATTACGCGATGCGCGGCGGCGGCATTCTTTCCGATTCCGCCGCGTCGAGCCTGGTCGGCAGCACGATCAGCGGCAACTCCGCGCGCCGCGGCGGCGGAATCTTCGCCGAGTCCGGCACGCAGGCGCTGACCGACAGCGTGGTCAGCGCCAACTGGGCGTACTACCACGGCGGCGGCATCTACGCCGCGAACGGCACGCTGACCGTGAGCGGCAGCACCCTCCACGCCAATGCGGCGCGCTACTCCGGCGGCGGCATCTATGCGCTGGCCGGCACGCTGGACCTGGGCAACAGCACGATCAGCGGCAACACGGTCTACCGCACCGGCGGCGGCATCCTCTGCCACGGCACGCTGGCCCTGGTGCACGCCACCGTGTCGCAGAACACCGCCGGCCAGACCGGCGGCGGCATCGACGGCAGCGGCCACGGCCGCATCGAGCGCTCGATCGTCGCCGGCAACGCGCAGGCCTCCGGCGACGACGTGAACCTGGGCGGGCCGTGGACCGGCAGCGGCAACCTCGTCGAGGCGGCGAACCTCGACCTCGGTCCGCTGCAGGACAACGGCGGCCCGACGCCGACGATGCTGCCCGGCGCCGGCAGCGCCGCGCTCGATGCGATCGCCGCGTCGGACTGCGGCGCGACGGTCGACCAGCGCGGCGTGGCGCGCCCGCAGGGCGCGGGCTGCGACATCGGCGCGGTCGAGGTCGTGCCGGATGCGATCTTCGCCGACGGCTTCGATCCGCCGGCGCCTCGAGCGGGTTTTCGGCGGCCGTGAAAACCGCTGCTGGTCAAGGAATGACCACCCCGTCTTGACAGGCGCGCCACGCGGTCGTTTCCACTATTCGATCCCGAACTTGTCCACAGCGCTGTCCACGCCGCTTGTGGAAAACCCGCGCGCCTGCTGCGTCGCCGCACGCGTGCATCGTTTCCGCTAAAATCGAGGTTCTTTGCGCCGGCCGCACGGCCGCGCGGCTTCCAGCGAGGTTCGACATCCGATGAAGATCCTGGTCGGCTACAAGCGCGTCGTCGATTTCAACGTGCGCATCCAGGTCAAGCCGGACGGCTCCGGCGTGGTCACCGACGGCGTCAAGCTGTCGGCCAATCCCTTCGACGACATCGCGCTCGAGGAAGCGCTGCGGCTGCGCGAGAAAGGCGTCGCCAGCGAAGTCGTCGTCGCCACGATCGGCCCGGCCGATGCGCAGGCGCACATCCGCAACGGCCTGGCGATGGGCGCCAACCGCGCGATCCACGTCGTCACCGGCGAGGCGATCCAGCCGCTGACCGCGGCGCGCGCGCTGCTCAAGCTGATCGAGAAGGAACAGCCGCAGATCGTCCTGCTCGGCAAGCAGGCGATCGACGACGACTGCAACCAGACCGGCCAGATGCTCGCCGCGCTGTGGGACCGTCCGCAGGCGACCTTCGCCTCGAAGGTCGAGGTGAACGGCAACGCCGTGCGCGTCACGCGCGAGGTCGACGCCGGCCTGGAGACGATCGAGGTCGACCTGCCGGCAGTGATCACCACCGACCTGCGTCTGAACGAGCCGCGCTTCATCAAGCTGCCCGACATCATGAAGGCGAAGGCCAAGCCGATCGAGACGATCGAGTTCGCCAGCCTCGGCGTCGAATCCGGCGACCACCTCAAGACCACGCACTACGCACCGCCGGCCAAGCGCAGCAAGGGCGTGATGGTGAAGGATGTGGCGGAACTGGTTTCGGCGCTGAAGGCCAAGGGGCTGGTGTAACCCACACCGCTGCCTTCTCTCGCCGAAGGCGGGGGAAGCCCTCGAAACGCTTCGCAAGTTCATCCCCCATCCGCGCCTGCGGCGCGGCCTCTCCCGCCGACGGGAGAGGCGAACGGATCCATCGAATCGGACGGTAGAAACCATGAGCAAGATTCTCATCATCGCCGAACACCTCGACGGCAAACTCAATTCCAGCACCGCGCGCTGCGTGACCTGCGCCGGGCAGATCGGCGCGGATTCCATCGACGTGCTGGTGCTCGCCGCCGACCCGGCCGGCATCGCCGCCGAAGCGGCGAAGATCGACGGCGTGAGCAACGTCCTCGCCGTCGCGCGCGCCGAGAACGCGCATGCGCTCGCCGCCGTCTGCGCGCCGCAGATCGCCGCCGCCGCGAAGAACGGCTACACGCACGTGCTGGCGCCGTCGACGACCTTCGGCAAGGACGTGCTGCCGCGCGCGGCCGCCCTGCTCGGCGTGGCGCAGGTGTCGGACATTTCCGCCGTGGAAGGCGCGCACACGTTCAAGCGCCCGATCTACGCCGGCAACGCGATCGTCACGGTCGAGGCACCGGCCGGCCAGATCCTCGTCGGCACCGTGCGCACCGCCTCGTACGCCGCCGCGGCGGAAGGCGCCAACGCGGCGCCGGTGCAGGCGCTGTCGCTCGACGTCGCCCTGCCCTCGCACACGCGCTTCGTCGAACTGGCGCAGGGCAAGAGCGACCGCCCGGACCTGCAGAGCGCCAGCCGCGTCGTCTCCGGCGGCCGCGCGCTCGGCTCGTCCGATGCGTTCAAGGTGATCTACGCGCTGGCCGACAAGCTCGGCGCAGCGGTCGGCGCCTCGCGCGCCGCGGTCGACGCCGGCTACGTGCCGAGCGACCTGCAGGTCGGCCAGACCGGCAAGATCATTGCGCCGGAGCTGTACGTCGCGATCGGCATCAGCGGCGCGATCCAGCACCTGACCGGCATCAAGGACGCCGGCACCATCGTCGCGATCAACAAGGACGCCGAGGCGCCGATCTTCGAGATCGCCGACTACGGGCTGGTCGGCGACCTGTTCAAGATCGTGCCGGAGCTGGAACAGGCGCTCTGAACTCGTCGTCGTAACCGTCCGCGAACACGGTGTCCGTGTCGCAGTCGCGGTACCACGGCGCGGCACCCGTCGCCGCGTCCCACGCCGGATCGGGCGTCGCGGCGAGCGCGTTCGGGCACAGCTCCGACTGATCGTCGTACAGGTCCGGCGTGGCTTCCGGAACGAAGCCCGTCAACCGGTTGAACGACAGACGCACGTAGGCCAGCTGGTGAAGCGGGGCCAGCGGCGGGATGGCGCCGCGCAGGCGGTTGTGCGAAAGGTCGACGTAGTACAGGTGCCCCAGCCCCTCGAACGAGGGAATCGTGCCGGTCAGCGCGTTGTTCTGCAGATACAGCGTGCCCAGGGCCGACAGGCCGCGCAGCGAGGGGATCGGTCCGCTCAGCTGGTTGTTCCGCAGGTCCACATCCTGCAGGAAGATGTCGTGCCCTTCGAGCGCCGGAATCCCGCCGCTGAGCTGGTTGTCGGCCAGAGCGAGGCCGCGCAGCAAAGCGAGGCCGTCCAGTGAAGGAATCGACCCGGTCAGGCGATTGCGTGACGCGTCGAAATCGCGCAGTTCGGCCAGTCCGGCCAGCGAAGGGATCGAACCGCTGAGCTGGTTGTCGGCAACGTGGAACTGCCGCAGATGCGTCAGACCGTTCAAGGCCGGAAGGGTGCCGGTGAGCTGGTTGCCCGCGAGGTTCACGTATTCGAGCTCGGCCAGTCCGGCGAGCGCGGGCAGCGGGCCGCTGAACTCGTTGTCGTGGAGATTGATCGACTGTATGCCGCGCAGGGCGCTCAGGCCGGCGAGCGAACCGCTCAGACCGTTTCCGTCCGCAATCAGGCTGCGCAGGTTCGCAAGACCCTCGAACGAGGGCAGCGGACCGGCGAGCTGGTTGTCGTTGAGGTAAAGGTCCTCGAGGCTCGGCAATCCGCCCAGTGACGGGAAGCTGCCGCTCAGCTGGTTGCCCGACAAGGTCAGCCGGGTCAGGTGGGGCAGCCCCGTCAGCACCGGCACCGAGCCGGTGAGCCGGTTGAAAGGCAGCTGGATCGCGGTGACCGTGACGGCGCCGCTTTCGGACCCGCACAGGATGCCGGTCCAGTTGCACTCGGTGCCCGCAGGACCGTTCCAGCCGGAATGGTCGGCCCAGGCGTCGCCGCCAGTCGCCTCGTACAGCCCCAGCAGGGCCTGCCGTTCGCCGGGCGAGACCTGCGCCCACGCAGGCGCGACGGCGGCCAGCAGCAGGCATCCGAACAGACGCATCGCGTTTCGCATGACACCTCCCCTCGCACCCTGGACGCCATTGTAAAGAGTGCGACACCCGGGTGCGCTGCGGCTGGTGACGTCGGGGTCGTCGCGCTGGCCGGATCAGCCGCCGTCGCCACGATGTCCGCCGGAAGAAGGCGCGACCGCGTCGCCGGAACCGGCCGGCTCGTCGCCGCACTCGTCGCAGTCCGCCTCGTCCTCAGCGGCATTCGCGTCGCCGGGGCAGACTCCGTCGGGACACAGCCGCGGATGCGACGCCGCGAAACGCCGTGCGGCGTCCTCGGCCTGCGCGATGCGTTCCGCCGTCGGCGGATGGCTCGACAGATAGGCGAAATCGTCGTCGTCCGGCCCGTCCGCCCGCAGCACCTGCATCGCCCGCGCGAACCAGCGCGGCGACTCCTGGTGGCACGCGAGCAGATCGAACGCGAACGCATCGGCTTCGGCCTCGAAGCCGCGCGAATAGTGGCTGCCGAGCAGGAACGTCGGCACCGCCACGACGACCGCGCCGGCCGAACTGACGTCGCCCGCGAACACCGCTGCGACCACCGCGATCAGTGATCCGCGCAGCGCCTGCCGCAAGGCGTGCCGATGCTGCTGGTGGCCGAGTTCGTGCGCGACTACCGCGTCGAATTCGCGATCGTCGCGCAGCCGATGCACCAGTTGGTCGGTGACGACGACAATGCCGCCGGGCAAGGCGAACGCGTTCGCACCGATGTCGGGGGCGTCGCGGAACTCGATGCGATCGGCGACGCCGCGGTCCAGTCCCTGCAGCAGGTTCTGGAAGCGTGCGTACAGCTCGTCCTGCCGGTCCTGCGCCAGGCCGCTCGGTGCCAGTCCGAAACGATCGAACTGGGCCAGGGTGTGTTCACCGAGCGAATGCTCCGCGCCGGGAGGAATCGTCGTCGCGATGCGGTCGGCGAGCCGGGGCACGCCCCAGGTCGCGCCGATCGCGAAGGCGGCGATGCAGATCAGCACCGCGGCGGCGACCGCATACGCGTGCCGCTCGAGACGGTCGACCAGGGCCTCCAGCCCAGGGCCGTGCGCGAACCAGCCATCGATCGGCGCGGCTGCCGGCAGCAGCAGGCGGCCGCCGTCGCCGAACTCGACCGTGCGCTCGACGCCGGCCAGTTTCGGAGTGATGCTCAGTTCCGCGATCGAGCCTTCGCGCGCGATGCCGTCGCCTTCGAGGGCGTAGCGGCCGGCGCCCAGGCCGCGCAGCGCCGCCGCGTGCGCGCGGCCGCTGCGGCCGTCGAAATAGATGCCGTCGAAGCGTTCGCTCATAGGCCGATGTCGATGTCGAACAGGCCGTCCATCTCGGCCGCCACGGCGTCGATGTCCTCGCCGGCTTCCGCGTGGAGGTTCGCCGGATCGTCGCCGGCCAGCAGGGTCAGGCTCTGCGCGCGGTAGCGCGCGAGGCGGACCTTGGCCCACGGAATCGCCAGCCCGGCGCTGCACACGATCGCGAGCGTGTTGCCGAGGTACAGCCCGAACAGGCGGCTGCCCTTGAGGCTGGAACGGAAGCGGTGCGGCCCGAGCTCGGCGCGGTTGTAGAGCAGGTTCGCCAGCGCCGCACTGAGGAAGGCCCAGACGGCGAAATAGCCCAGGTACATCGGCAGCGCGAACGCGTAGCCGAACCAGGCCGGCGGCGGCGTGGGTACGCGCCCATGCAGGACGACGCCGAAGACGAAGGCGCCGATCAGCATGCTCGAGACGAAGGCCCATGCGACCAACGCGCCCCAGGCGGCCAGATATGGCGGATAGAAATCGCCGCCCGTGGCGCGGAAGCCGAACGCGCTCCCGCCGTAGCGGTGGCGTTCGACGAAGAATTGCTTCTGCTTGAACTTTACGTACGGGAACAGCAGCCCCAGGGTCAGCGCCAGCGGCGCCCACAGCAGCAGATAGCGCACGTAGGCCTGGCGGTAGTCGGTCACGAAGCGGAAACGCAAGCCGCGCCAGGACGAGTAGCGAGCTCGGAACGCCGCTCCGCGCACCAGGAGCCACGGCATCAGTACGGCGATCAGCGCGGCCAGGCCGAGTTGCAGCGTCACGCTGAATTGCCCCGCCAGCACGTAGCCGCCGAACAGCGCGACCGCGATCAGGCGGCCCTTGAGGATCGGCCAGGGCTGCGCGAGATACTCGAACGGCACGCCGGCGAGGCGCGTATTGCCGTAGAAATAGCGTTCGCTGCGCACTTTCGCCCAGGCCGAGTAGAGACCGAGCGTGACGATGCCGAGAGCCAGATTGACGATCCAGATGCGGAAGTACTCACGCGCGTCGCCGTGGAACTCGAACGGATGCTCGATCGGCGCCGGTTCGCTGGGTGCGGGCGGCGCAGGCGTCCCTGCGGATTGCGGCTCGCCTGCCGTGACGACGGGATCTTCCATGTCCGTTCGCGCCTGACGGCCACCCCTCGCTAGCCCCGGCCCAGTCTAGCAGCACGCACGCGTCAGCCGGCGAGCAGCAGCTGCGCCGCGCGCTCGGCGATCATCATCGTCGGCGCATTGGTGTTGCCGCCGATCAGGGTCGGCATGACCGAGGCGTCGACGACGCGCAGGGCGTCGACGCCGCGCACGCGCAGTTCGCCGTCGAGCACGGCCGCGTCGTCGCGGCCCATGCGGCAGGTGCCGACCGGGTGGTAGATCGTCTCGGCCTTGCGCCGCACGAAATCGACCAGTTCCGCGTCGCTCTGCGCGGCGGCGCCGGGAAAGATCTCGGCGCCGCGGTACGGCGCGAACGGCGCCTGCGCGAAGATCTCGCGCGCGAGGCGGGCGCCTTCGACCATCATCTTCAGGTCGAAGCCTTCGGCGTCGCCGAGATAGTTCGCATGGATCTGCGCCTTGGCCGACGGGTCGGCCGAGCGCAGGCGGATCGAGCCGCGGCTGCGCGGCCGCAGGAAGCAGGTGTGCAGCGTGTAGCCGGAACCGGGCAGCTTGTTGCGGCCGTGGTCGTCGAGCAGGGCCGGCACGAAATGGAACTGCAGGTCGCAGCGCGCATCGGCGGCGTGGCGCGTGCGCACGAAGCCGCCGGCCTCGGCGATGTTCGAGGTGCCGATGCCGCTGCGCCGGAACAGGAACTCCAGCATCACGGCCACGTCGCTGACCTTGTCGTAGGTGACGTCGCGCGTGGACTGCACCAGGGTGCAGATGTCCAGGTGGTCCTGCAGGTTGGCGCCGACCCCGCGCGCGTCGATCGCGACGGCGAGGCCGTGCTCGCGCAGGTGGTCGGCCGGGCCGATGCCCGACAGCATCAGCAGCTGCGGCGAGTTGACCGCGCCGCCGCAGAGCAGCACCTGCCCCGCCTCGACGCGTTGCAGACGACCGCCGCGACGGTACTCGACGCCGACGGCGCGCGTACCGTCGAGCAGGACGCGCGTGGTCCGCGCGCGCGTGCGCACGTGCAGGTTGGCGCGCGCGAGCGCGGGCTTGAGGTAGGCGGTGGCGGCCGAGCAGCGCAGGCCGTCGCGCTGGGTGACCTGGTAGTAGCCGACGCCTTCCTGGGTGGCGCCGTTGAAGTCGTCGTTGCGCGCGATGCCGAACGCCGCGGCGGCGTCGATGAAGGCCTGCGACAGCACGTTGTGGTGGCGCAGGTCGGACACCGTCAGCGGGCCGCCGACGCCGTGCCAGGCGTCCGCGCCGCGCGCGTTGTCCTCGCCGCGCCTGAACACCTCCAGCACGCTCGGCCAGGCCCAGCGCGGATCGCCGGTCGCAGCGGCCCATTCGTCGTAGTCGGCGGCGACGCCGCGCGCGTAGCACATCGCGTTGATCGAACTCGATCCGCCGAGCACGTGGCCGCGCGGCCACCACAGCCGGCGCTGCTGCAGCGCGGGCTCCGGCTCGGTCGAATAGTCCCAGTTGATGTCGCGCAGCGCGAACAGCTTGCCCAGGCCGGCGGGCATGTGGATGAACGGGTGCCAGTCGCGACCGCCGGCTTCCAGCAGCAGCACGCGATGCGCCGGGTTCGCGCTGAGCCGGTCGGCGAGCACGCAACCGGCGGACCCGGCGCCGACGATGACGTAGTCGTAGGTCATCGCGCGAGCGTATGCGTCCGGGTTAGAGCCGTTACTCCAGACGCCGCCCGCCCCGTTCGGCACGGCGGTCAGGCCGCGCGCAGGACCTCGACCGCATCGCCGACGCGCAAGGTTCCGCTCCCACGCGGGATCAGGTTCTGGCCGAAGGTGACGCCCTGCGGCGTGCGGCGGTAGCGCGCGAGCGTGCGCAGCGGCTCGCCGGCGGGATCGAATTCGCCGCGCTCGTAGTCGACCGTGGTGAACACGCAGCGCGTGCAGGGCTTGACCACGTCGAACTCGATCGCGCCGATGCGGATGCGCTTCCAGTCGTCCTCGGCGTGCGGGCCGGTGCCGGCCACGACCAGGTTCGGGCGGAAGCGCAGCATCGGCACCGGGCGCTCGAGCCTGGCGTTGAGCGCGTCGAGCGCGGCCTGCGAGATCAGCAGCAGCGGATAGCCGTCGGCGAAGCTCACCTCGTCGCCGGGTTGCCCGTAGTCCGGGCTCACCGCACGCACGCAGGCCGCGTCCATGTGCACGAAGCGCGCGGGCAGGCCGAGGAACGCGCTGATCCAGGCGTCGGCCGCAGCATCCGCGACCTGCGCCTGCACGGTGCTTTTCCACACCGTCGTCTCGATGCGCGCCTCCGACTGCGGCGGCGACAGCCGCAGCGACGGCATGCGCGGCGCGCTCAACACGAGCGCATCGCCGTCGTCCCGGGCGTTCACCAGGGTCAGGCGCGGATGCTGGCGCGCGGTGAGGAAGCGCCCGTTCGCGTCGGCGACCATCCAGCGCCGGTCGCCGGCCAGGCCGCGCGGCTCGACCTCGGCCTCGTCGCGGATCCACGCCGCGCAGGACTTGATCGGGAACACGTGGATCGCGCAAAGCGTCGGCGTCGTCATCGCGCGATGATAGCGATACCGCTGTCCTGCCGCTTGATGCGGAAGCTTCTCTCGCAGAGGCGCAGAGGCCGCAGAGAAAAACTCTTCAATGCTTCTCTCTGCGCCCTCTGCGCCTCTGCGAGAAACCGGCTTTTGCCGGCACGTCGGCGACATTCCCACAAGCAGCAGCGAAGAAACCGACGCATGCTAGGCTTGCGCCGCCTTCGAGGAACCCCCGTGACGAGCCGTCCCGCCATCCAGCGCCACGAAGTCTTCGCCGTCGCGGTTTCCTTCGCGTACTTCTTCTTCGTGCTGGCCGCCTACTACGTGATCCGGCCGGTGCGCGACCAGCTCTCGGCCGCGGTCGGCTCGACCGCGCTGCCGATCTTCTACGCGGCCACCTTCGTCGCCACCTTGGCGCTGGCGCCGCTGTTCGGCGCGCTCGTGGCGCGCTTCCCGCGGCGGCGCTTCGTGCCGATCGTGTACCTGTTCTTCATCGCCGGCATGGTCGCCTTCATCCCGCTGTTCAACGCGCAGGACTCGATCGACGCGCGCCTGCTCGGCTCGGCCTTCTTCGTCTACGGCAGCGTGTTCAACCTGTTCGTGGTGTCGGTGTTCTGGAGCTTCATGGCCGACCTGTTCGATCCGGCGCAGGCGCGGCGGCTGTTCCCGATCATCGCGCTCGGCGGCGCGGTCGGCGCGATCGTCGGCCCGGCCCTGACCAAGGCGCTGGTGTTCGTCATCGGCGTGTCCGGCCTGCTGGTGGTCTCCGCGGCGCTGCTCGGCTGCTCGATCGCCTGCATCTTCGCGCTGTCGCGCTGGTCGCGCAGCCACCCTGTGGCCGGCGACGAACGCCGCAACGAACGCGTGATCGGCGGCAGCTTCCTCGCCGGCGCGGTGGAGACGGTGAAATCGCCGCTGATGCGTCGCGTGGCGCTGCTGATGCTGCTCGGCGATGCGGTCGGCACGGTCATCTACGCCCTGCTCACCGACTACAGCGGCGCGACCTACGCCACCCGCGAGGCGCGCACGGATTTCGCCGCTGGCATCGACCTCTGCGCGAACCTGCTGCAGGCGGCGCTGCAGCTCACCGTGACGCGCGCGCTGATGGTGCGCGCCGGACCGGCGCCGGCGCTGGCGCTCGACGGCGCGGTGAAGGCGGTCATGCTGGCGGGCCTGGCCGTGTTCAGCGGCGCCTGGATCGCGATCGTCGCGGTGGTCACGCGCGCCAGCGCCTACGGCGTGTTCAAGCCGGCCTTCGACAGCCTCTACACGCAGGTCGACGCCGAGACGCGCTACAAGACCAAGAACTTCATCGACACCTCGGTCTGGCGCTTCGGCGACCTCGTCATCACCAGCGGCTTCAACGGCCTGCGCGCGCTCGGCATGACCCTGCCGGGCTTCGCCGCGCTGGCGATCCTGGCGGCGGGATGCTCGGGCTGGGTCGGCTGGAAGGCGGCGCGCTCGCTCGGCGACGACCCGGCGGAAAAGCCGCGGCCGGCCGACGCCTGACTCCGGCACGCGGCTCAGTTCTCGCCCGGCTCGGGCTGGTCGCGCGTCAGGATCGCCGCGGCGGGCGAATCGCCGATCAGCCTGCCGCCCTCGATCGAGACAGCGAAGTCGGCGGCCGGCTGCTGCACGCGGCGGGTCTTCAGGTCGATGCTGCCCTGGCCGTCCAGCCGCACCAGGCGAACGTCGGCGATCGACAGCGGCTTGCCCGCCGTCAGGCTCTTGGCGGCCTTTTGCGGCAGCACGATCCAGGCGCTGCCGGGCGAACCCGCGGCGAGCCGGCCGACGCCGTCGGCGCCGATCAGCAGCGCGGTCTTCTCGTCGACGCCGATGCCGAGCAGTTTTCCGGCGCGGCTCCCCGCGTCTTCCGCGCGCAGCCGCGCGAGGAAGGCGATCAGCCGGCCGAGGCGATGGCGCTGCGAGAAATGCGTGTCGGTGATGACGTCCTCGAGGAAGCGGAAATGCAGGAAATCGCGCTCCAGCGTCACGCCCTGGTCGAACGGATCGGCCAGCGCGACCTTCGATTCCATGCTGCCGCCGTCGAGCGCGCCGTAGCTGTAGCGGCCCAGCACCGCCAGGCCCGCACTCGACCCGCCGATCGGCCGGTTCGCCGCGACGTGCGCGTCGAGCGCCTCCTGCACGGGCGTGCCCTTCCAGTAGCGGATGTAATTGGACTGGTCGCCGCCGGCGAGGAAGATGCCGTCGGCGTTCTTCAGGGCGGCGATCACGCGCGGATCGGACGAGGCCTGGCGGTTGTGGAACACGATGGTCTCGGCCGAGGCCACCGGCCCCCACTCCTTCATGAAGGACCGGCCGTAATTGCCGTCGTCCGGATCGAAGCTGTCGTCGCCGACCGCGCGCAGGATCACGATGTGGCCGCCGCCGGCGCGCTGGGCGATGAAGCGGTAGGCCGCATCCGGGTTGCCGCCGCCGCCCATCAGGGCCAGGCCGAACTCGGTGTGCGCGGCGCGCGGCGCGGACGGATCGCCGCTGACGAAATAGTCGAAGTTGCGGTCGCGGTAGTCGCGCGCCTTCGGCGCGCCGTCGGCGACGGCCGCGGGCGCGACCGTCGCGCAGATCAGGCAAAGAAGGGCGGCGATGACGGGGCTGCGCATGCGGCGGTTTCCTTGATCGGCAATGGCGACAAGCGGGAGCCATGCGGCCAGTGCCACAGAACCGCTCCCTCGGGGCGCGTCGAAGAGCCTTGATCGCGTCATTCCCGCGAACGCGGGGATGACGAGACAAAAGGGTCTCGACGCTCCCTCGACAAGGACGAGTTCGACGCGGATTTTTGAAATGCGCCGGCCCCCCGCTTTGGTACCCCCGGCTGCGGGGAAGGAAAAGCCGGGCGCAGACCCGTTTCGGGGTATCGTCGGCACGGCAATACCCCCGCGATTTCAATCCGGTCGCGGCCATTCGTCTAGGCGTGGACGCGGCATGGCGGACCCCAGCGTGAACCCGGCGAGCAGCCAGCACGAACTCGAGCGCGCACGACCCGTGGCGGGCGCCGGCACGGCGCACGCGGCGCAGGTCGCGCGCCTGTTCAGCGAGCACAACCGCACCCTGATCGCCTTCCTCTCCAGCCGCCTGGATTCGCTCGCCGAAGCCCAGGAGGTCGCCCAGGAAGCCTACGTGCGCCTGCTGCGGCTGGAGCATCCCGAGCAGGTCGGCTTCCTGCGTGCCTACCTGTTCCGCATCGCCTCCAACCTCGCCGTCGACCGCCTGCGCCAGCGCAACGCCCGCGCCGACGCGGCCGACGACGAGCCGCTCGCCGACCTGTTCGAGGAATGGCTCGCCGCGCCGGCACCCGAGCGCCGCGCGCTGGCGGCGGACCAGCTGCGGCTGGTGCGCGAGGCGCTGCGCGAACTGCCGCGCAAGACCAGCGCGGCCTTCGTCATGCACGCGATCGAGGGCCGCGACTTCGACGCGATCGCGCGGCAGATGCAGCTCAGCGAGCGCATGGTGCGCTACCACGTGGCGCGCGCGATGGCGCACTGCCGCGAGCGCCTGGACGCCCAGGAGAATCCCTGACATGGAACCGAAACGTCCCGATCCGACTTCCGCCACGCCGCTGCGTGCCGCCGCCGACTGGTGGGTGCGGCTGCGCGATCCGCGCCGCGCCGCGGACAGCGAGGAACGCTGGCTGGAATGGAACGGCCAGGACCCGCGCCATCCCGACGCGTTCGCGCGCGTGAGCGAGCTCGGCGCGCAGCTCGGTGCGCTCGACGCCGAAACCCGCCGGAGCTTGGCGCGCGAATTCGCACCGGCGCAGCCGCGGCGCTGGTGGCCGTTCGCGCTGGCCGCCTCGTTCCTGCTCGCCGCCGTCGCCGTCGGCACCGTTCTGCGGGACCGCCTGCGCGCGGGCGCGGTCGAAAGCGCCAGCTACGCCACCGAGGTCGCGGTCGATCGCGACGTCGCGCTGTCCGACGGCTCGCAGGTCGCCCTGGGCGGGGCGACGCGCCTGACCACGCGCTACACGAGCGCGCGCCGCGACGTGGACCTCGGCGCGGGCGAGGCGTATTTCCGGGTCGCGCACGACAAGGCACGGCCCTTCATCGTCGCCGCCGGCAAGATCTCGATCCGCGCGGTCGGCACGGCCTTCAACGTGCGCCGCACCGGCGAGCGCGTCACCATCGCGGTGGCCGAGGGACGCGTGCGCGTGGCGGGCAGCGAAGGCGCGGCGATCGGCAAGGTCGCCGCGGCCGACACGCTCGAAGCGGTGGCCGGCCAGCAGATTTCGTTCGATCCGCGCGCGTCCGGCCTCACGGTCAGCGCGATCCCGCCGAACCGGGCCACGAGCTGGCGCGAGCACCGCCTGGAATTCGTCAACGAGCCGCTCGACTCGGTGGTCGCCAACATCAACCGCTACTCGACGCGCCCGCTGGTGCTGGCTGACGCGAAGCTCGGCACGCTCGCCTTCACCGGCACCGTCGACCCCGGCGCGCTCGACGGCTGGCTGCGCGCGCTGCCGAAGATCCTGCCGGTGCACGTCGGCGGCGAGTCCGGGCAGGTGACGATCTCGGCGGCGCGCGGCGCGCGCTGAGCGGGTTCGCTCACCACTGCACAAGCCCCGCAAGCCACTTCCTTGCAAGGGGACCCAGCACGAGAACCGCAACCATTTCGGCATTCCCGCGAACGCGGGAGGCGCCTTTCAACAGCCGAAGACTGGTCATCCATCGTGCTTTTGATCGTACTCGGGAAAGATCGAAATGGATCCCCGCTTTCGCGGGGATGACGACACTGAGGATTTCCGAGTTCTCCTCAGCACGGGAACGGCGGCGCCGTGTGCGAAGCACGCCGAAGCGGGCCGGACCGGACGAACACGCTTTCGTGACCGGCGCATTTCAAAATCCGGCCGCTGGTCCGTCATGGCTCCCGAGCCGCGCCGTTGCCGCGGCAACGGGGATGTCCATGGGTAGTCGCGCGGTTTCGCCGCATCGGGTTGTTTCGTTCGTTCTGAGCGCCGTCCTGTCGTTCCTCTCCCCGCCGTTCCTGGCCGCGGACGCGCAGGCACAGGCGCAGGGCGCGCCGGAACGGGTGGAGTTCGCGATCGCCCCGCAGCAGCTGGCCGGCGCGCTGATCGAGTATTCCAAGCAGGCGCACGTGCAGGTGCTCACCTCCGGCGCGAATCTCGAGAACGCCCAGTCGCCCGGCGTCAGCGGCACGCTCGGCCCCGCCGCCGGCCTGCGCAAGCTGCTGGAGGGCACCGCGTTCACCTCGGAGTTCACCGACGCGAACACGGTCGTGGTCAAGCCGGGCGCGCCGAAGCCGGCCGCCGCGGCGCCGGCCGCGACGAAAGCGGCCGCGCCGGCGGAGAGCAATCCGCCGCCGCAGGAGCCGCCGGCCGAGCTGGAGAAGCTCACCGTCACCGGCTCGCGCATCCCGCGCGCGCAGGTCGAGGGGCCGGCGCCGGTGGTCGTGATCACGGCGACCGACATCCGCAACAACGGTTTCGCCAGCACCTACGACATCATGACCTCGCTGACCCAGAACCTGGGTTCGCTCGACAACAACGCCAACACCAACGGCTTCTCCAACGGCGCCATCGCGGTCGACCTGCGCGGCCTGGGCCCCAACCACACGCTGGTGCTGGTCAACGGCCGGCGCATCGCCGACTACCCGCAGTCCTACGGCGGCAACAGCAACTTCACCGACATCTCCAACATTCCCGCGTCGATGATCGACCGGGTCGAGATCCTGTCCGGCAGCGCCTCGGCGGTGTACGGCTCCGACGCCGTCTCCGGCGTCATCAATTTCATCCTCAAGCAGAAGGTCGACGGCACCACGGTCGACCTGCGCGTGGGCGACACCCAGCACGGCGGCGCCGGCTCGCAGCGCCTGCAGATCACCAGCGGCTGGTCGAGCGGCGACTTCGACTCCGTGTTCTCGCTCGAACTCATGCACAAGGCGCCGCTGTGGGGCTTCCAGCGCCGCTACACCGACTCCAAGCTCGATTCGCCGATCCCGACCTACCCCTCGCAGGTGTTCGCCCTCATCGACGAGAACGGCGACTACATCGATCCGGGCAAGGAGACCTGCGATGCGCTCTCGTACCTGGACAACGGCTCGGTGTTCCACGCCAACCGGCGCAACTACGGCTACTACTGCGGCAGCAACGAGGACGTCGGCTACGGCACGCTCGAAAACGGACGCCGCACGGCGAACTTCTACGGCACCGCCACCTATCACCTCAGCGACAGCCTGAATTTCTTCGTCGACCTGCAGGCCGGCACCTCGCACCAGGAGGGCTACAACACGCCCCTGCAGTGGCAGAACAGCTACCAGCTCAACGGCGATTCGACGCCGGTGCCGTTCTACAACCTCGCCACCGGCCGCATCGAGCAGTGGCAGCGCCGCTACTTCACGATCGAGGAGAACGGCGGCTTCGAGCGCGGCAAGATCCGCAACATCAACAACACCTACTCGATCAACACCGGCGTCAAGGGAACGATTGGGGACAGCGCCTGGACCTACGAGGCGCTGTTCGGCCATTCGCAGAACCAGCTCAAGAGCAAGTGGCCGGCGCTGGTCTCGGCGAAGGCGCAGGCGCTCTACCTCGGCCCCTCGCTCGGCATCGATCCCGACAGCGGCTACCAGATCTACGATGCGCCGATCAGCCGCCTGTTCACGCCGCTGACGGTCGAGCAGTTCCGCTCGATCACGCAGGATTCGATCGACCGCAACTTCAGCCGCGCGGAGAACTTCAGCGCGACCCTGACCAACACCGAGCTGTTCCGCCTGCCGGCCGGCCCGGTCGGCTTCGCCGCGGTGGCCGAGTACGGCAACCAGTACTACGGCCTCAAGCCCGATCCGCTGTCGCTCGACGGCACCTACTTCGGCCTGCACAACACCGGCGCGGTCGGTTCGCGCGACCACACCGGCGCCGGCGTGGAATTCAACGTGCCGGTCTTCTCGATGCTCAACGTGAATGCCGCCGGCCGCTACGACCGCTATGAGTACTCCTCGACCTCGTCGGGCAAGTTCACGTGGTCGGTCGGCCTGGAATTCCGCCCGTTCGAGAGCCTGCTGCTGCGCGGATCGGCCGGCACCGGCTTCCGCGCGCCGGACCTGTCCTACCTGTATGCCGGCCTCAGCGGATCGAGTTCGAGCGCGCCGGACTACTACTACTGCCGCCAGTACGAACCCGACGTCGACCTCGGCGACTGCAGCCGCAGCGACGTCGACTACAACGGCCGCAGCCACGGCAGCACCACGCTGAAGAACGAGACCAGCCGCTCGTTCACCTACGGCTTCGTCTTCTCGCCGATCCGCGGCCTGGACATCACCGCCGACTACTACAACATCAAGCTGAAGAACGAGGTCCTGTACCAGGACAGCGACACGATCCTGCGCCAGGAGGCGGACTGCCGCCTCGGCGTGCTCGACATCAACTCCGCGCTGTGCCAGCAGGTGCTGACCCAGGTCGTGCGCAATCCGGGCACCGACCCGGCCAACCCGCTCGGCATCACCTCGGTGCTGGTGCTGCCGATCAACGCGGCGGTGGACCGCACCTCGGGCGTCGACGTCAAGGCGCACTACAAGTGGGAGACCGACCGCGCCGGCACGTTCGACTTCGACCTCGGCTACACCTACGTCATCAGCCACACGCTGCAGCAGTTCCCGGGCGATCCGGTCGTGGACGAGCTGAAGGATCTCTACAACTACGTGATCCCGCGCGACAAGACCTCCTACTCGGTGACCTGGAACTACAACCCCGTCACCACCACGCTGTACGGCTACCGCCTCGGCGGCCTGCCCGACTGGGACGGCACCAAGCGCCTGTCGCCGACCTTCGTCTACAACGGCTCGGTCAACTACCGCTGGAGCGACGCGCTGACGCTGAGCCTCATCGTCGACAACCTGCTCGACACGGAACCGCGCCGCAAGGGCGACTGGACCAGCTATCCGTACTACCCCAACCGCTGGTTCAGCCCGCTCGGCCGCTCGTTCTTCGTGCAGATGAACTACCGCTTCGGCGGCAAGAGCTGAGCGACGGCGCAGCGGCCGACGCGCGCCCGCACATGCGCCACGGACCGCCTTCGGAGGCGAGCGCGCACCGCGCGCTGCGCGCCGCCCTGACCGCGCTGGCGCTGTGCGCCTGCGCCGGCCCACCTGCGCCGCGAACCGGTTCCGCGGACGCGACGCCGGTCGCGCGCAAGGTTCCCCACGTCGTCTCCTCGCCGAACGGCGACCGCGAAGACCCCTACTACTGGCTGCGCGACGACACGCGCAGCCGCAAGGACGTGCTCGATCACCTGCGCGCCGAGAACGCGTACTACGCGCGCGCGATGGCGCCGCTGCAGGCGCAGGCCGAGCGCCTCTACGGCGAGATCACCTCGCGCATCGCGCCCGACGACGCCGGCGTGCCGGTGCGCGAGCGCCATTGCTGGTACCAGACGCGCTACGCCGACGGCGCCGCCTATCCGCGCTTCGTCCGCCGCTGCGGCAGCCAGACCGCCGACGAGCAGCTCCTGCTCGACGAGACGGCGCTCGCCGCGGGGCACGCCTACTACCACGTGCGTTCGCGCGTGGTCAGTCCGGACGAGCGCCTGCTCGCCTATGCGGAAGACACCGCCGGCCGCTACCAGTGCACGATCCGCATCAGGAATCTCGCCAGCGGCGAAACCCTGCCGGACGAGATCCGCGGCACCTCCGGCGCGATCGTCTGGGCGGACGACAACCGCACGCTCTTCTACGTCGAGAACGATCCGGTCACGCTCGCCACACGGCGCGTGCGGCGCCACGCGCTCGGCACCGATGCCGTCGCCGACGTCACCGTCTACGAGGAGCCGGACGACCGCTACTACGTCGATCTCGCGCGCACCGGCGACGACCGCTTCCTGGTCATCCAGCTCGACAGCCGCAGCACCAGCGAGGTGCGCTACCTGCCGGCGAATGCGCTGCTGGCGCCGTGGCGGATCCTCGCCCCGCGCGAGAGCGGCATCGAATACGACGTCGACCACGTCGATGGCAGCTGGATCGTGCGCAGCAACTGGCAGGCGCCGGATTTCCGCATCGTGCAGGTCGACGACGCGAACGTGGGAGACAAGCGCGGCTGGCGCGAAGTCGTCGCCGCGCAGGAAGGCACCTCGATCGAGCGGATGACGGTGTTCCGCGACTACCTCGCGCTCGGCGAGCGCAGCGACGGGCGGCGCGGCATCCGCATCGTCGACCGACACAGCGGCCGCCAGTTCCACCTCGGCTCCGACGCCGCCGACGACACCGCCACGCTCGGCGACAACCGCGTGCAGGACACCGATGAACTGCGCTACGAGATCACCTCGCTGATCACGCCGCCGTCGACCTACCGCCTGGACCTGCGCAGCGGCGAGCGCACGCTGCTGAAGCAGGCGCGGGTTCCCGGTTACGACGCGTCCGCCTACGAAGCCGTGCGCATCCGCATCGACGCGCGCGACGGCACGCGCATCCCGGTCTCGCTGGCCTACCGCAAGGGCCTGCGCGCGGACGGCACGGCGCCGCTGCTGCAGCTGGGCTACGGCGCCTACGGCGTGTCGAGCGATCCGCGCTTCGATCCGGCCTACGCGTCCCTGCTCGACCGCGGCTTCGTCCTCGCCGTCGCGCACGTGCGCGGCGGCGGCGAACTGGGCGGCGCCTGGCACGACGCCGGCAAGCTACTGCACAAGCAGAACACGTTCGACGACTTCGTCGACGTGACGCGTGCGCTGGTCGCCGCCGGCTACGCCGACCGCAGCAAGGTCTTCGCCGCCGGGCGCAGCGCCGGCGGCCTGCTGATGGGCGCCATCGCCAACCAGGCGCCGCAGGACTACCGCGCCCTGGCCGCCGGCGTGCCCTTCGTCGACGTGCTGACCACGATGCTCGATCCCAGCGTGCCGACCACCACCAACGAATACGAGGAATGGGGCGATCCGCGCGAGAAGCCCTACTACGACTACCTGCGCGCGTATTCGCCCTACGACAACGTCGGCGCGCACGACTATCCCGCGCTGTACGTCACCACCAGCCTCAACGACTCGCAGGTGCAGTACTACGAGCCGGCCAAATGGGTAGCGCGGCTGCGCGCGACGAAGACCGACTCGCGGCCGCTGCTGTTCAAGATCGACATGGACGGCGGCCACAACGGCAAGAGCGGCCGCTTCGGCCGCCAGCGCGAGACGGCGCAGATGTACGCGTTCTTTCTCGACCAGCTGAAACCTTCCACCGACTGAAGACGGTCGCGCCGTCCTATCCGCAAGCGCGAGCAGCGAAGCCGACAAGCGCCCCGCCTCCTTTGGCCGTCATTCCCGCGAGGCGCCTTTCGACTGCCGAAGGCTGGTCAAGCGGCAATCCATCTTGCCCTGGACCGGCTACGGAGAAAATCAAAGTGGATCCCCGCGTTCGCGGGGATGACGAACATCGAAGGTATCCACGACGTCGTCGATGCAGGTCCGTCCACCCACCCTTACATCCGCGAATAGCTCCAAGACTGCATGCGCCCTTCCCGATACGGCATGACGCCGTGGAAAGGCCGCAGGTCGCCATCGAACACCAGCGGCAGGAAGTGACGGTCGCCTTCCCACATCGGCAGCTCGTGCAGGCGCGCGACGTCGACCCATTCCAGCGCGCCCTCGGGATTAGTCTGCAGCGGCGTGCCCTCGAAGCGCGTGACGGTGAAGATGAAGCCGAGCCAGTCTTCGCCGTGCTTGCCGAAGCCGGGCCAGTTGATCGTGCCGCGCAGCTGCATCTGCGTGCATTCGATGCCGGCTTCCTCGCGGATCTCGCGCCGCATGCCGGCGAGCACGTCCTCGTGCGGATCGAGCTTGCCGCCCAGACCGTTGTACTTGCCCAGGTGCAGGTCGTCCGGGCGCGCGTTGCGGTGGATCATCAGGACGCGCCGGCCGTCGGGCGACAGCACATAGCCGAGGGTGGCGACGATCGGGGTATAGGGCATCGGCTGTGGGCAACAGAAAGGGGCTGTCCATCATAGCCGCTGTGGTTACACTGCCTGGAATGCCTCCGGCGCCGTGACCGCTCGCGCGGAAATGTCGCCCCACAAGCGGATGCCCAAATGACCATCGAGACGATTTCCGAACAGCGCTGCTTCGGCGGCGTGCAGGGTTTCTACCGGCACGAATCCAGGGAAACCGGCGGCACGATGCGGTTCGGCGTGTACCGCCCGCCGCTGGCCAAGGGCGAGCAGGCGCCGGTGCTGTACTACCTGGCCGGCCTGACCTGCACCGAGGAAACCTTCGTCATCAAGGCCGGCGCGCAGCGCCTGGCCGCGGAACTGGGTCTGATCCTGGTCACCCCGGACACCAGCCCGCGTGACACCGGCATCGACGGCGCCACCGGCGACTGGGAGTTCGGCGAAGCCGCCGGCTTCTACCTCGACGCGACGACGCCCGCGTTCGCCAAGCGCTTCCGCATGTACAGCTACGTGACGAAGGAACTGCCGGGCGTGCTCGGCGAGCATTTCGTCGAAGCCGATCTCGATCGCGAGGGCATCTTCGGCCATTCGATGGGCGGCCACGGCGCGCTGACCATCGCGCTGAAGAACCCGGACCGTTACCGCTCGGTGTCGGCGTTCGCACCGATCGTCGCGCCGAGCCAGGTGCCGTGGGGCCAGAAGGCGCTTGCGCGCTATCTCGGCGACGACGCGGCGAGCTGGCGCGCCTACGACACGGTCGCACTGCTCGAGGACGGCCACACCTTCCCCGGCACGATCCTGGCCGACCAGGGCTACGCCGACAAATTCCTCGAAGTCCAGCTGCAGCACTGGCGCCTCGACGCCGCCGCGCGCACCGCCGGCCAGGCGCTGACCCTGCGCGCGCACGCCGGCTACGACCACAGCTACTACTTCATCCAGACGTTCATGGAGGACCACCTGCTGCATCACGCGCAGGCGTTGCTGGGCTGAGATCGCTTCAAGCCGATGGACGCTCCGCGGGCCGCGCGTTGCGCCGCCCGCGGAGCGTTCGACGGCGCCGGCTCGAAGCGCCGGCGCCTGCCGGCCCTCGTTCGTGCCGCAGCACGTCGACCGGCCACCGGAAATCCGCCATTCCCATGGCGCCGCGCTAGCGGCCGATGTCCTCGTTCCACAGTTCCGGCCGCTCGCGCATGAAGCGGTTCATCAGCGCGACGCAGGCCGCGTCGTCGGCGAGCCGGATTGCCACGCCGCGGCTGCGCAGCCAGTCTTCCTCGCCCATGAACGAGCGATGCTCGCCGACCACCACGCGGCGGATGCCGTACAGCACGATGGCGCCGCTGCACATCGCACAGGGCGACAGCGTGGTGTACAGCGTGCAGTCGCGGTAGACCGCGGCCGGCTGCCGCCCGGCGTTCTCCAGCGCGTCCATTTCCGCGTGCAGGATCGCGCTGCCGCGCTGCACGCGGCGGTTGTGGCCGCGGCCGATGATGCGCCCCTCGTGGACGATGACCGAACCGATCGGGATGCCGCCTTCGGCGAGGCCGGCTTCCGCTTCGGCGCGTGCGGCGGCGAGAAATTCCAGGTGCTGCGCATCGGTCGGCTGCATCGTGCGGACTCCGTCTTTCGCGCGATCGTCGGCGAGCCGGCGACGGACGTCAATCGCCCTGTCAGCCTTGCAGGAACAGCGGCGCGGCGAACAGGACCGCGCCGGCCACGAACAGCACGGTCAAGGCGTGCACCAGCGGATGGTCGATGCGCAGGAACACGAACTGCTCGATCGTGCGGCCGACCCAGAACAGCGACATGCCGGCAAGGAACGCGTTGCCCAGGCGCGTGTCGAGCAGATCGCCGGGCAGCGTGAAGCACGCCGCGGCGACGCCGAGGAACACGTAGATCAGACGCAGATTCAGGATCTGCGCGACGGCGCGCGTGGCCGCATTCGTCGACTGCAGCGCGCGCGGCCAGTCGAACAGCTTCCAGAACGCGAGGTGGAACACGGCGAAGCCGAGGCTGTGCACGCCGCCGAGCAGCACGATGATCTCGTTGCTCGTCACGGCGTCAGGCGACCTTGCGCAGTGACACCCACATCGCGATGTCGGCCTCGAACACGACGGTGTTGCCCAGGTCGCGCACTTCAACGTGCGCCTGCAGCTCCTGCGCGACGGCGGCGTCGGCGATCGATGCCACCGTCGCTGTCGCGGTCATCGTGCCGCGCGCCTTGGCCAGATAGCGCACGCTCATGCCCTTGGGTATCCAGCGCATGGCGTCGGGGATGGTCGCGTCGGTGGCGAGCCCGCCGGCGAGTTCGGCCATGTTGCACAGCGCGATCGCGTGCACGGTGCCGATGTGGTTGCGCACCGCGCGGCGGTCGCGGATCTGCACGATGCAGCGGCCGGGTTCGAGCAATTCGATGCGCGGCGCGATCGAGGCGAAATACGGCGCGCGCCGGCAGATCAACTTGGAGAACAGCCAGCGCCCGGACGGCGAACCACCGAGGCGGCGGAACAGACGCAGTGCCTGGGAACTCATGTCGGTCGGCCTCGCTGGGTTCACGCACCGCGCAGGGCTTTCCCTCTCCCGCTTGTTGCGGGAGAGGGGGATGAGGGAAATCGGAGCGTTGCGCTTCGACTCCCCTCACCCGCGCCTTGGGCGCGACCTCTCCCGCAAGCGGGAGAGGCAAATCTCATTCACTCAAGCGTCGCAACCTGCCTCAGGCCACTGACCGCAACGGGCGCTTGCCTTCGTGACGCGCGCCGGCCGCCAGCTCCGACGGATCGAAGTCGTCGACCGAGATGAACTCGAACGTCGCCTTGCGCACGCGCGCCAGCAGCTCGCGCTCGGCGGCGGTCAGTACGCCCTTGGCTTCGGCGTCCTCCAGCTGCGCCTCGTAGTCGTGGCCCTGCAGCTCGCCGGCCTTGGCCGCCTTGAGGAACTTGCGCTCCACCGGTTCGGCCGCGATCACCTCCGGCAGCAGCGCGTTCATGCGGCCGACCACGTTGTTCGCGCTCGGCGTCAGGTAGACCCACTCGGCCAGGCGATCGCGCGCGTCGTTCGGCGTCATCAGCAGCGCCGCGACGCGATGACCGAGGCGGTCGGACGGCGGCACTTCGCGCCGGCCGAACGGGAACACCAGCGCGTGCAGCAGCCATGCCGCCGGACGGATCGGGAAGTTGCGCAGCACGCCGTCGAGCGCGTTTTGCATGCGGTAGGCGCAGTCGTGGAAGGCCCAGGCCAGCAGCGGCTGGTCGGCCACCGGCCGGCCCTGGTCCTCGTAGCGCTTGAGCATGGCGCTGGCGATGTACAGGTTGGACAGCACGTCGCCCAGGCGCGCCGACAGCTTCTCCTTGAACTTCAGCTTGCCGCCGAGCAGCAGCATCGAGCTGTCGGCGAGCAGGGCGAGATTCGCCGCGTAGCGGTTGAGCTTGCGGTAGTAGCGGCGCGTGTAGGCGTCGCCGGGCACGCGGCCGATCTTGGCGAACGTCAGGCCGAGCACGAGGCTGCGCACCGCGTTGGAGATCGCGAAGCCGACGTGCGCGAACAGTTCGCGATCGAACGCGCGCAGGCGCGTGCCGTAGTCGGCGATCTGCGCGGCCTGCATTTCCTTCAGCACGTGCGGGTGGCAGCGGATCGCGCCCTGGCCGAAGATCATCAGGCTGCGCGTCATGATGTTGGCGCCCTCGACCGTGATCGCGATCGGCGCGGTCTGCCACGCGCGGCCAGCGTAGTTGTTCGGCCCGAGCTGCACGCCCTTGCCGCCGTGCACGTCCATGATGTCCTTGGCGACTTCGCGGCCGAGCTCGGTCGCGTGGTACTTGGCGATCGCCGACGGCACCGCCGGCTTCTCGCCGCGCACCACCGCGGCAGCGGCGGCCTTGGACACCGCGGTGATCGCGTAGGTGTGGCCGCCGATGCGCGCCAGCGCTTCCTCCACGCCCTCGAAGCGGCCGATCGACATGCCGAACTGCTTGCGGATGCGCGCGTACGCGCCGGTCGCGATGGCGCCGATCCGCACGCCGCCGGAGGCGGTCGACGGCAGCGTGATGGCGCGGCCGACCGACAGGCATTCGATCAGCATGCGCCAGCCCTGCCCGGCCATGTCGGCGCCGCCGATCAGCTGCGACAGCGGCACGAACACGTCCTTGCCGCGCAGCGGGCCGTTCTGGAACGCGGCATTGAGCGGGAAGTGGCGGCGGCCGATCTCCAGGCCCTTGGTGTCGCGCGGGATCAGCGCCAGCGTGATGCCGATGTCCTCGACGTCGCCGAGCAGATGCTCGGGGTCGTACATGCGGAAGGCCAGACCGATCAAGGTCGCCACCGGCGCCAAGGTGATATAGCGCTTGTCGAAGGTCAGGCGCACGCCGAGCACCTGCGCGCCCTGCCACTCGCCCTTGCAGACGATGCCGTAGTCGGGAATCGAGGTCGCGTCGGAACCGGCGGTGGGGCCGGTCAGCGCGAAGCACGGCACCTCGCGGCCGTCGGCCAGGCGCGGCAGGTAGTAGTCGCGCTGGTCCTGCGAGCCGTAGTGCAGCAGCAGCTCGCCGGGGCCGAGCGAGTTGGGCACGCCGACCGTCGAGGACAGCGAACCCGACACGCTCATCAGCTTCTGCAGCACGGCCGACTGGGCGAGCGCCGAGAACTCCAGGCCGCCGTACTGCTTGGGGATGATCATGCCGAAGAATTTCTTCTTCTTGACGTATTCCCAGATCTCCGGCGTCAGGTCGGCCAGCTCGTGGCTGATCTGCCAGTCGTTGACCATCGCGCAGAGTTCTTCCACCGGACCGTCGAGGAAGGCCTGCTCCTCCACGCTGAGCTCGGGCTTGGGCTGCCGCAGCAGCTGGTCCCAGTCCGGCTTGCCGCTGAACAGCTCGCCCTCGAAACCGACCGTGCCGGCTTCCAGCGCGGTGCGCTCGGTGTCGGAGATCGGCGGCATCACCTTCTGGAACGCCGCCATCAGCGGCGCGGTGATCTTCCTGCGGCGGAAGTCGACCAGGTTCAGCGGCACCGCGACGGCCGCGAACACCAGCAGCGGCAGCGCGATCGCCAGCACCGACGAACCGGCCAGCAGACCGGCGGCGACGATCGCGACGGCGGTGGCGAGGGTCCATGGACGCAGACCGGCGCGGAAGTACGCGGCAGCCAGCGAAACCAGCACGCCGGCCAACAGGGGGAGGATCGAGGTCATGGTCGGGACTCCTCGCTTGCTAGCGATTGCAGAAACTCTAGTACGTGGCGGGTGAATGCGTTGTTGTCGTCGCCGGCCACCATGTGCGTGGCACCGGGCACGGCGACGTGGCGCGCCTGCGGCGCGAGTTCGAGGAATTCGGCGATCGTCTCCTGCGAGACGATGTCGCTTTCGCCGCCGCTGACCAGCAGCAGCGGCACGTCGATGCGCCGCACCGCGTCGAGCAGCATCGGCTGGTGGCTTTCGATGTCCGGCGTGAGGTCGTCGAGCAGGCGCGGATCCCAATGCCAGCGCAGGCGTCCGTCGCCGCGATCGACCAGCAGCGAGCGCAGGCGTTCGGGCCTGCCCGGATCGGTGCGGTAGCGTTCGCGCCGGTGCGGCAGGTAGGACGCGATCGCCTCGGCGGCGTCCTGCAGGGAAGCGAAGCCGTCCGGATGCGCGCGCATGAAGCCGAGGATGCGCTCGACGCCGCGCGTCTCCCAGCGCGGCGTCACGTCGACCAGCACCATCGCGCCGAACGGCGCGCCGGCGCCGCCCTGCGCCGCGATGCCGAGCAGGCCGCCCATCGAAGCGCCGACCAGGATCGGTTTCGGCCCGACCGTCGCCGCGACCGCGACGAGATCCTCGACCATCGGTTCGAAGTGGTAGGGTTCCTCGCCGCGCCAGGCGCTGTCGCCGTGGCCGCGCGCGTCGAAGCTGACGCATTCGAAGCCGGCTTCGGCGATGCGCCGCGCGCTGCCGGCCCAGGCCTGGCGCGTCTGGCCGAAACCGTGCGCGAACACCACGCCGCCGCGCGTGCCGGGCAAGGCCGTCAATGCCAGCTCCATGCCGTCCGGCCGGCGCAGGCGGCGCGTGGTCGGGACCGGCATCGATTTCGCAAGGCATTCCATACGACGCAGTATGGATGGCGTTTGTGGCGAAATCAATACGCCGACGTATGGTTATTTTTCCCTTTATGAACATTCATTTATAAGCCCCGGATTCATTTCCCGGCGGCCATCGGGCAGACTACGGCGATGGCCGCGCTCGCCAAACTCGAACCCAAAGCCCGTCTCAGCGCCGCCGACTGGGAGGAAGCCGCCCTGGCCGCCCTGGCCGAAGGCGGCCTCGGCGCCGTGGCGGTCGAATCGCTGGCGCGCCGGCTCGGCGTGACCAAGGGCAGTTTCTACTGGCACTTCGCCACACGCGAAGCCCTGCTGCAGGCCGCGCTGGAGCGCTGGGAGCGTTCGGACGAACGCGAACTGCAGGCGGCGATCGCCGCCGCGTCCGATCCGCGCGAGCGCATCCGCGAGCTGATCCGCCAGGTCAGCCACAAGCATCCGTCGCACGCGGTGTTCGCGGCGCTGATCAAGGCGATCGACCAGCCGCTGATCCGGCCGCTGATCGAACGCGTCTCGCAGCGCCGGCTCGAGTTCGTCACCGAAACCTTCCATCAGGCCGGCTTCGATGCGATCGCTGCGGCAAACCGCGCGCGCCTGGCCTACTCCGCCTACGTCGGCTTCGTGCAGCTGGCGCAGATCGGCCAGCCGCGCATGAGCCACGACGAGTTCGAGGCGTACATCCGCGACTTCATCGGCATCCTGATTCCGGAATAGCCGCGCAAGCTCGGCGTCGCCTCGAACGAACCCTTCTCCCTGCGGGCGAAGGGAAACGGGCATCAGCAACCTCCGACCGTCAGCTCCGGCAGCAGGACCGCACCGACGGAGATCTTCGGCCGCCGGATCGCACAGGCGCCGACTACGCGCAGCCGCGGCAGCAGTTCGCGCAGGTTGCCGGCGATGGCGACGCCGGCGACGGCGTGACGTACGCGGCCGCCCTCGACCCAATGGCCGGTCGCTGCGACGGAAAAGTCGCCGGTGACGGGATTGGGGGCGCTGCCGTGGATGCGCTCGACCCACAGTCCGCTGTCGAGCAAGGCGGCGAGGTCCTCTTCCGGCACTTCGCCCTCGAGCAGCACGTTGTGCACGCCGCCGGCGTGTCCGGTCGAGCGCAGGCCCATGCGCCGTGCGGAGTAGCCGTCGAGCAGCAGGGTGCGCACGCGGCCGTCCGCGACCACCAGCGTGCGCGCGGTGGCGACGCCTTCGTTGTCGAAATTCGTCGAGCCGAGGCCGCCGCGTTCGTGCGCGTCGTCGACGATGCGCAGATCCGGCGCGAAGAGCGGGCGATCCAGGCCGTCGCGCAGGAAGCTCAGGCCGCGCAGGTGCGACGAGGCGTGCAGGGCCGACAGCACCGCCTGCATCAGCCAGGCGCCCACGCGCGGGGACAGCAGCACGCGGCACCGTCGCGTCGTGATCGATCTCGCGCCGAGCAGCGATTGCGCGGTGCGCCGCAGGTCGGCGAGGAGATCGGAGACGGCAGCCGGACCGGGCGGCCGGCGGAAATGGCGAAGATCGGCCGCACGCTGCGCCTCGCCCTGTTGCCGCGCGATCCATTCGCCGCCGACGGCGTGCAGGGTGGCCGCCTCGAAACCGAAGAATCCCGCCGAGGTCGCCAGCGCGCTGGTGCTGCGCTGGGATTCCGACAGCAGGGCAACCAGCCCGCTGCGCGCCCCGCCCTGCGGCGCCGCGCCACCGCACTGCGAGAGCCACTCCGCCGCGGCCGCGGCATCATCGGCACACGGATGCCAGAGGTCGAGGTCGGCGAAGCGCGTCGGGTGCAGGTCCGGCTCGGGCAGGTCGATCCACGGATCCGGATCGGCGAAATCCGCGGTCGCGCACGCGCTGCGCAGACCCTGCGCGATCTCCGCCTCGCGCAGGCAGGCGACCTTGCAGCGACCGTGGCGGCGTCCCTTGATGACGCTGGCGACCAGCACCGAACGCACGACGTGCTCGATCTTCTCCAGTTCGCCGCCGCGCAGTTGCACGCGCAGCGTGCGCATGCGCGTCAGCGCGACCGCGGCCTTGTCCGCGCCGTGCACGCGCGCCGCGTCCAGCGCGATTGCCGCCGCGCGCTCGAGTACCGGACGGTCCTCGTCCGCGTTCACGTCTCCACCGCGGCATCGGGCACCCGCCCCTCGCGCACGCGCAGCGAGGCGAGCAGGCAGAACGCGCCGGCGATCGCGTTCACCAGCAGCGGCACCACCAGCGACTCCCAGCGCAGCGGCCCGCGCACCAGTTCGGCCAGCCCCTGTGCCGCCGAGGCGAGCGGAACATAGGCCGAGTACGGCAGCGCGCGCGACGAGGCCGCGTAGCCGGTCGCCATCACGATCATGATCAGCGACAGCGCGAGCACCTGGTAGATGCCGGAGAAGCTCATGCGCGAACGGCTCGACACGGCGAGCCAGGTCACGGCCGGCGCGATCACCACCAGGAACGAAGCGCTCATGACGAGGAACGAGGCAACGATTTCCACGTCGGAAGTCAGCGAGGGCGTCGCGCTGACGCTCGCGTCGAGTTCGCGGATCATCTGCACGGTGCCGCTGTTGACGTAGTTGCCGAGCATCGTCGCGATCCAGATTCCGGCGAGGTACCCGACGATGCCCGCACCGCCGAGCAGGGCGACGCGCGCGTGCAGCCGCAGCCGCGAGGCCCGATCCGGCACGCTGCCGTCCACGGCCTGCACCAGCGCCGGCGCGACGGCGCCCAGCAGCCATTGCACCAGCAGCGCCGGCAGCACGATCAGCAGCATGCCGACCGAGAGTTCCAGATCGCTGTCGACTGCGACCGCGTGCGGCCAGTCCGACAGGCTGTGCTGCGGATTGCGCATGAGGAAGGAAACCTGGCGCGCGGCGGCGACGGCTTCGCGCCCGCGCGTCTGCGAAGCCTTGAACAGTACGCGGTCCGGCTCGCCGGTTTCGCCGGTCGCGCGGATCTCGACCAGCGCCTGCACCTCGTTCAGGCGCAGCGCGCGCGCCAGCTGCGGGCACGAACCGCCGGTCAGCTTCACCGGGCGATCGCCGATGCGCTCCACCGCCGGCGGCACCGCGTCCTGCGGACAGACGCCGATGAGCAGCGGACGCGAGGCGTCGGCGCGGCCGAGCAGCAGCAGCGGCATGACGACCAGCATGACCGGCGTCAGCAGCAGCGGCAGCAGCGCCTTGCCGGCGAGCTCGGCGAGTGAAGGCCATCCTTGCATGGGGCACCTCCTTGAAAAATCGGTCAGGTCCGCAGCGCGGCGGCGGGATCGAGATTGGCCGCGCGCAGTGCCGGCGCCACGCCGGAGACGACGCCGACCACCACGGCGGCCAGCACCGCGGCAGCCACGGCGAACGGCGACAGGTCCAGCGCCAGCAGGCCGCCGAGGGCATCGCCGGCGAGCGAGGCGAGCAGCGCGAAGACGGCCACCGCGGCGAGCGCTCCCGCCGCGGCGACGACGACGTTCTCGAGCAGGAACTGGCGCATGATCAAACGATGGGTCGCGCCGACCGCGATGCGCAGGCCGATCTCGAAGTAGCGATGACGCACGCTGATCAGCGCGACGTTGACGATGCCGACCGCGCCGACCACCAGCGAAATGCCCATCAGCAAGGTGGCGGTGAGCGAGATCAGCGCCGTCGTGCTGCGGATGCCGGCACGCACGCGCTCGGACGAGGTGATCACGAAGCCCGCCGGCTGCGCGCCGGACAGGTTGCGCTCGCGCCGCAGCAGCACGCCGATGCGCGCCTGCCAGACGTCGAGCTCGGCACCCGGCGGAATCTCCACCTCGATCATCAGTGGAAGGTCGGCGGCCGCGTCGGGCGCGACCGCATCGGGCACGATCGCCAGTCCGTCGCCGCCGCCGGCATCGACGCCGAGGCCTTTGGCCTTGACCAGGCCGACCAGCTGCACGAATGCGCCGCCGAACTTCACGCGGCTGCCGACGTCGGCGACGTCGAGGCCCAGACGCTCCGCGGCGCCGCGGTCCAGCACGATCACGCGGCGCTGTTCCGGCCCGTCGCTGGGCACCAGCGGGCGGCCGGCGACGACCTCGTAGCGGCCGGTCTGGAACAGGCTGTAGTCGGCGCCGATCGTCTGGACCGCCGCCGCGCCGCGCGGCGAGACGATCGTCTGCATGCCCAGGCTGCGGATCAGGCTGATGCGGCGCGCGTCCGCCAGCGCCGCGCGCAGCGCGACGTAGTCGCGACGCTGCAGGCGCAGCGCCGACGAACCCGGGTGCGGATCGGGCGCGATCGACAGCACCGGCCCGCCGCTGAACGCGATGCGTTCGAACGAGCGCCCCAGTCCCTGCGTGATCGAGGCGACGAGCAGCACGCCCAGCGTGGCGATCGCCACCGCCGTCGCGCTGAGCAGGCTCGCCAGCGCATTGGCGCGCACTTCGCGCAGCGCGTCGGCGAGCTGGTCGGCGAACGAAACCGCGGCGCGGCGGGAGTCAGTCGAGGCGGTCATCGACGCACTCGCCTCCGCGCAGCGTGACGATGCGCCGGCAGCGTCGCGCGATGCCGGGGTCGTGGGTGACGATCACCAGGGTGCGGCCGCCGGCCGCATCGTCCATCAAGGTGCGCAGGCACAGCGCCGCGTTCTCGGCGTCGAGGTTGCCGGTCGGCTCGTCCGCCAGCAGCAGGGGCGGATCGCCGACGATCGCGCGCGCGATCGCCACGCGCTGCTGCTGGCCGCCGGACAGTTGCTGCGGAAAGCGCTGCGCGAGCCCGCCGAGGCCGACCGCCTCCAGCGCGGCGGCGGCGCGGCGCCGTCGCTCGACGCGCGCGACGCCGCGGTAGTACAGCGGCAGCTCCACGTTCTGCACGACCGTGGCCGAGCGGATCAGGTGGAACTGCTGGAAGACGAAGCCGATGACTTCGTTGCGCAGCGCCGCCAGCGCCTCGTCGTCGAGCTGCGAGGTGACCACGCCGCGGATCGACACCGTGCCGCTGCCGGGGCGATCCAGGCAACCGAGCAGCGACAGCAGCGTGGTCTTGCCCGAGCCGGAGCCGCCGACGATCGCGGTGTGCTCGCCGCGGCGAATGTCGAGGTCGATGCCGCGCAGCGCGTGCACGATGCCGCCGTCGGTGGCGTAGGTCCTGGACACGGCGCGCAGCGAAGCGAGCGGCGCTTCGGCGCTCATCGCGCGGCCTCGACGGCAACGCCCTGCCCGGCGACGAGCGCGGCGAGCACGCCGGCCGGACCGGTCACGACGCGGTCGCCCTCCTGCAGGCCGCGCTCGACGCGCTGGTTGCGGTTGTCGGAGAGGCCGGTCTCGACCGGCGCGTAGGTGACGCGGCCTTCGGTCACGCGCAGCACGAACGGCGTGGCCAGTCCTTCCGAGCCGACGTTCTGGCCCGGATAGCGGATTGCCTCCAGCGGCACGAGCAGGCCCGGTTCACCGCCGTCCAGATCGACGTCGGCGACGCAGGAGGTGTGCACGATCCGCGTCGGCAGCGCATCCGGCGCGAAGGCGATCTCGCCCTGGAACTTCGGCTCGCCGCCGCTCGTGGGCCTGGCGCGCAGCTCGACGAATTCGCCGGCGAGCGGCGGTCCGCCGAGCACGGTGGAGCGGACCTGCGCACGGTCGCCGGGTGCGAGCTTGCCCAGTTCGGTCTCGGAGAGTTCGACGCGAGCGATCAGCCGGTGCGTGTCGGCGAGCCGCAGCAGCAGCGAGCCCGGCAAGGCCGCGCTGGTCGGAATGGCCACCTCGCCCTCGCGGATCGACACGTCCACGACGGTGCCGTCCACCGGCGCGACGACGTGCAGCTTCTGCTGCATCGCCCGCGCATGGCGCACGGCGAGCTGCGCCTCGCGCAGCGAGGCCTGCGACGCCTTCACGCCGGCGACGGCGGCTTCGGTGTTGCGCTGTGCCGACTCGACCTGATCGAGCGCCACGAGCCTGGCGCGGCCGAGGCGGACCAGACGCTGCTCGCTCGACCGCGAAAGCTCCAGCGCGACCTGCGCGCGCGTCAGCTCCGCGGCGACGCGGGCGACGGTGGCTTCGAGCCGGTCGACCTCGGCGTCCAGGTCCGGCGCGCGCAGCTCCAGCAGCGGATCGCCGGCGCGCACCGCCTGCCCCGCCGACACTTGCAGCCGCGCCACCGGTGCGACGACTTCGGAGCGGATTTCGGTGACGTTGGCGTAGTCGAAGGTGCCGGTCAGCGACAGCTTGCCGGTGAGCACGCCGCGCGCGACCGGCGCGGTCTGCACCGCGGTCTGTCCGTAGCCTCGCTGCCGATGGCTGGCAAACAGCGCGACGGCCGCCAGCGCAGCCACGATGACCCAGCCGATGCGACGCTTCGACACGGCGCTAGAACGGGTTCGACAGCGCGACCAGCGCGCCCCAGGTGATGAACACCGCGGCGAACGGAGCCAGCGCGAGCGCCGCGGCCCAGACCGCGCCGAGCCGTACCAGGTCGCGCAGCCAGTGGAACAGGATCAGTGCGCTCCACAGCACGGTCGGCGACAGCGCCGCGAGCGGCTTCTGCCACGCGGACTGCTCGCCGAGGCGGAACACGAGCGCATCGGCGGACAGCGGATTGAGCCGCTCGATCGGCGTCGTCGCCATCGGTTCGAGAAAGCTCGCCGCCAGCGCGAAGACCGAATCGAGCGCGGCCGGCAGCAGCGCGACGCAGGCCACGCCGAGGCAGGCCACGGACGAGACGCGCGAGCCGGCGAGCACGCTGACCACGCGCAGGTAGCCCCACAGCGCGGCCAGCACCAGCGCCTGCTGCAGGGCCATGCCGGCGGTCGCCAGCGGCGCCATCACGGCCGGCGTCAGGAACCGGTTCAGAGCGGCGTCCGCACCCGCCGGCAGCCTGCCGACGGCGGCCGCCTGACCGAGCACGAGCGTGCGCATCCATTCGTAGTCGACCGCCGTGTAGTAGCGGACGTGGAAGACCGCCGCGAGCAGCACCATCAGCAGCCAGGCGAGCACGGCGGCGCGCCAGGCGTCCATCGCCACCGCCGCGCTGCGCGAGGGCCTCGCCATCGCCGGCAGCAGCGTGTTCCACAACGCGTGCAGCGTGCTCATGGGCGGCTCACCGCCTCCGGCCCGCGTGGTTCGGCGGAGAGCTTGCACAGTTCGCAGGCGACCGGCTGGTCCGCCGGCGTGCTCATCGTCACCAGCGCCGCCTTGGCGCCGGCGTAGACACCCAGCACGCAGACGATGGTCACGACGAAGGCCGTCCTGCGCGCCGGGATCGTGCGGAAGACCAGAAATCCGGCGACGACGGCGGCGCCGAGGTTGGCGAGGTCGAAGGTCTGCAGCATCGTCTTCAGGGGCAGCGAGGCCTGCGCGAAAAACACGTCGGCGCCGTTCGGCACGGTGGTCTCGCCGCTCGCGACGGCGAGCACCGTGCCGGCCACGGCGTAGACGCCGTAGGCGGCGGCGATGCCGATCACGAAGGCACGCAGCGTCTGCGCGAAGACGAAGCGCGGACCGCCGATCGCGCGCAGGGCGGCGGCATAGGCCCCCGCTCCGGCCAGCACGCACAGCGGCCAGAACAGCAGGCTCATGAGCGGGGCGTAGCGCAGCTGCTGCACCTGGCGCACGACCAGCACATCGATTTCCTCGGGCGCCATCGCACTCTGGGCCGCCTTCAGGCGCAGCAGCCCCTCGATGTCGGAGTGCGTGATGATCGCGTACTGCATCGCCACGATCGCGATGGCGCTGACCGCGAGCGCCGCCGCGCAGGTGCGGATCGAGAGCGTCGGAGCGGAACGCAGCGCGCCCGAGCGGGCAGTGGTGAGCGACGTCGATGTCGCGGCCATCGGATGTCCTCTGGAATGGGGATGCCGGCGGCTTGCGCCGCGGTCCTTTTGAAATGGGATATCGGCGGCTCGCGCCGCGGCTCTCTCGAAATGGGGATCGGCAGCTTGCGCCGCGGTCCTTTTGAAATGGGTATCGGCGGCTTTCGCCGCCGATACCGACAAGCGGCGTCAGTTCGCCTGCGTCACCACGCAACCGACAGCGCAGATGCTGGCCGCCACGCAGCAGCACACCACGGCGCAGGCGATGGCCGGATCGAAGTTCGTCGTCCTCGATTCCTCCACCGAAATTTCCACCGATCCCAGAAGGTCGTTCGTGTCGAGTGATTTCACGTTCCCGTTCTCCAGTTGGTCGACGTCAAGCCGTCGCCGATGCGACGGCAACTACCCCGCGGGCAGGATTCAACCGCCCGGCCCGCAAGTCCTTGGTTTTCAGATCGGCGCAGGAACGGCCGTGCGTTCGCGCAGGACGCCCTTGTCGAACAGCAGGTCGAGCAGGCCGCGCGCCTGCGCGTCGGCCACGCCGAATTCCCCGCGCAGCGCGACCGAGATCGCCTCGGCGTTCCAGCGCCCTTCGTGGATGAGTCCGCCGACGCGCTGCATCAGCGCCGGGTGCGCCTTGTTGCGGATCGCGATCGTGTCGAACGCGTTGCTCAGCACGAAGCCGTCGGGCTCCGACGCGAAGCTGAGATCGCCGCGGAACGCAAGCGCGGTGGTGGCGTCCAGCCGCATCGGCATGTGCCGGGCGATCAGCTCGCGCAGGCGCGCGGCCGCCTCGCGGCCGTCGCCGAACGAGGTGCGCTCGAAGACGACGTAGCCGTCCGGATGCTCGTCCGACGCCGGGCACGGCGAGATCAGGCGGATCTCCTTGTGCGCCAGGTTGATCAGGAAGCCGCTGACGCAGGCGATCGTGCTCGGGCGCGCCGCCTGCAGCGCGGGCGAGGCGTATTCGCCCAGCTCGACCGTGACGAAGTCGCGGTCCTCCTGCAGGCGCCGGCTGTTGCGCGCGCGGCCGGCTTCGGCCTTGACCATCAGCGAGCCGCGGTTGTGCAGCACCAGTTCGACGAACAGCAGCTGCGCCGGCGTGAAGCGCGCCATCGTCTCGCTCTGGACGCGCGGCGTCAGGATCGAGAAGCGGTTGACCAGGCAGCCTTCGCGCGCGGACAGCTTGATCAGCTCCCAGGTGCGGTCGGCGTCGCGCATCGGGATTGCGGTCGTCGTCTGCGGGAACCCACCGCAGACCGCCTTGAGATCGAGGCAGTACTTCTCGTAGTCGGGATTGTCGAACGGCTCGGTGCCCCAGTAGAGGAACGCCTTGGACGCGATCGGGCCGAGCTCGTCGCGCAGCGCCGCGAGGGTCGCCAGCCAGTCGTCGCGGATCGCCTCGTAGCTGACCGCGCCGCGATACTTCTCCGCCGACACGCCGCAGAACCAGCAGCCGACCGAGCAGCCGGAGGCGAGCTCGAAGGTGGCCGGCGCGTGCACGATGGCGGAGGCGTTGACCGGATCGACTTCGGTGCGGCAGCGCGCGATCTGCCGGTGGCGCCACGCATCGAACGCCGGGTTCGACGAGACCGCGGACAGCATGCGCGAGAAGAACGCGCGCTTGAGTTCGTTGAAGGCATTCAGGCAGAGGATGCCTTCGCGCTGCAAGTCCTGCGGCGTGAGGCTGCCCTCGCGAAGGGCTTTGCCGTCCCACAATGCGCGCAGCTCGAACGGGTCCACGCGCAGGCCGAAGGCCTCGACGGTGGCCCTGGCGTTCTCCTGCAGCCCCTTGCGGAAGCTCGCGTTGCCGATCAGCAGCTCGGCGAAGCGCTTGACCTCGGCGGTCAGCACGCGGTCCGTGCCGAGCACGGACTTCGGGTCGGTGATGAGACGAAGCCTCAGCTCGTGGTCGTTGAGCGAAGCCTCGATCGCCTGCAATTCGCGGTGCGCCGAAACGATTTCCCGGGCGCCGGTGTCGATCTCCATGGCCATTCTCCCCATGCCGCGGACCCGGCCCCGCTTCCGCCATGCGGAACGGGCACGGGCACACTGTCCGTGTCGCAATCGATTGATGCGTCGGCGATGCGGGATTCCGATCCCGGTTCCGCGTCGCTTCCGTTCGAATCCGCCTTCCGCCTTCTCCCGATCCCGCCCGTCCTCCCGCTGCCCGGCGGCACTTCCACGCCGGCACCGGAACGACGTGTCGCAATCCGGCCCTTCCTCCCGCAAATGAAATGGACGATTAAAAGTATCGTATTTCCGAACTTCATTTGTCAAGCATTTCCGCACGACACCGCAACGTTTCACTCCTACCGTCCGAAGCCTCGTCGGGCGGAGTTTTCTTGGATGAAGCGGTTCGCCGATCGCCTGCGCGAAGCGCGGGTCGCGGCAGGGATGACGCAGGAACAGCTCGGCTTCGCGCTCGGCGTCACCAAGTCGTCGGTTTCGGCGTGGGAGAACGACCGCGAGACGCCGAGCTTCAAGCTGCTGCCGCAGCTGCGCGCGATCCTGCGCCGATCGCTGGACGAACTGGTCTGCGGCGGACCGCTGACCCCGCTCGGCGTGCGCGACGAAAGCGCCGTCTACGGCGATCCCGCACTGAAGGCGCGCAACCGCGAGGAACAGGCGCTGCTGCTGCGCTATCGCGCCCTGCCGGCCAAGCGCCGTACCGCCCTGCTCGAGATCCTGCGGCCGAGCGACGATTGACCGCTGCCGGCGTTTTGCACGCTTCCTTGCATTGCCCGCAGGGCGCGGCTACCGTCCCTTCAACCCTTTCAACCGGCGCCTCGCGGCGCCATCGCCCGATGGCCAGCCAACTCCAAGCATTGAATCGATGGGTCGACGACGTCGCCCGTCTGACCCGGCCCGACCGTATCCACTGGTGCGACGGCTCCGACGCCGAGTACCGCGCCCTGCTCGACCTCATGCAGCGCGACGGCACCCTGATCCCGCTGAATCCCGACACGCATCCCGATGCGTGGCTGCACCGCTCGCATCCGTCCGACGTCGCGCGCGTCGAGCACCTCACGCTCGTGTGCACGACGAACGAGGAGGACGCCGGCCCGAACAACCACTGGATGGCCCCGGCCGACGCGCACGCGAAGATCGACGCGCTGTTCGACGGCTGCATGCAGGGCCGCACGCTGTACGTGGTGCCCTACTGCATGGGTCCGATCGAGTCGCCGATCTCGCGCTGCGGCGTGGAGATCACCGACTCGCCCTACGTCGTCGCCAACATGCGCATCATGACGCGCATGGGCGCGGCCGCGCTGGCGCGCATCGAGCGCGAAGGCGCCCAAGCGCTCGCGCGCGGCGCGCAGCCGGCCTTCGTCAGGGGCCTGCATTCGATCGGCGAACTCGATCCCGAACGCCGCTTCATCATGCATTTCCCCGAGGAACTGACGATCAAGTCGTACGGTTCGGGCTACGGCGGCAACGCCCTGCTCGGCAAGAAGTGCCACGCGCTGCGCATCGGCTCGTGGCAGGCACGCCAGGAAGGCTGGCTGGCCGAGCACATGCTGATCGTCGGCATCGAGAACCCGCAGGGCCAGACGCACTACGTCGCCGCCGCGTTCCCGTCCGCCTGCGGCAAGACCAACCTCGCCATGCTGATCCCGCCGGAAGGCTATCGCCGCGCCGGCTGGAAGGTGTGGACGATCGGCGACGACATCTGCTGGATGACGCCCGGCGCCGACGGCCGCCTGTACGCGATCAATCCGGAAGCCGGCTTCTTCGGCGTCGCGCCCGGCACCAGCAACGACACCAATCCGAACGCGCTGGCCTCGATCCAGCGCGACACCATCTTCACCAACGTCGCCGTCACCGCCGACGACCAGCCGTGGTGGGAGGGCCTGCCCGGCAAGCCCGTCACCGACTGGCAGGGCCGCCCCTACGATCCGGCCAACGGCCCGGCCGCGCATCCGAACTCGCGCTTCACCGTGTCCGCCAGGCAGGCGCCGAGCTGGTCGCCGCGCGCCGAGGATGCGCAGGGCGTGCCGATCTCGGCGATCGTCTTCGGCGGACGCCGGCCGTCGCTGATTCCGCTGGTGTTCGAGGCGCGCGACTGGGCGCACGGCGTGCTGGTCGGCGCGGCGATGGGTTCGGAGACGACCGCCGCCGCGACCGGCGCGGTCGGCGTGCTGCGCCGCGACTCGATGGCGATGAAGCCGTTCTGCGGCTACAACTACGGCGACTACTTCGCGCACTGGCTGTCGTTCGACCGCCCCGGTGCCAGGCTCCCGAAGATCTTCCACGTCAACTGGTTCCGCAAGGGCGCCGACGGCAAGTTCCTGTGGCCCGGCTACGGCGAGAACCTGCGCGTGCTGGAATGGATCATCGGCCGCTGCGAGGGCCGCGTCGGCGCCGATGAAACTCCGATCGGCTACCTGCCGCGCGAAGGCGACCTGAACCTCGACGGCCTCCATCTGCCCGAGCGTGCGTTCGACACCCTGCTCGAGGTCGACGCCGACGGCTGGCGCGCCGAAGTCGACGACATCGGCCGCTACCTCGACTCGTTCGGCGACCGCACGCCGGCGCGCCTGCGCGAGGAACAGCGGCGCGTGGCCGAGGCGCTGTCGAAGGCGTCCGCGCAGCCGCGCAAGGCCGCGGCCGGCTAGCCGAAACCCGCTCCGGTGCCGGCAAAGTCGCCGTCACGGCGGCTCTGCCGGCCCGATCGCGGAACGGAACTTGCGCCGGCCGACACACGTTCCGCCTCCGCTGCCTAAACCCTCGGCTGCTTGCGTGCATCCAAGCTGGCAAGATGAACGCCTGCTTTGCCATGCCCCTGCCGATGAGCGCCCCGCCACGCACCGAAGTGGCCGATCCGACCGACGCCGATCTGGTCCGCAGCGCGGCCGCCGGCGACATGCGCGCGTTCGAGGCGCTGTACCGCCGCCACGCCGGCCGCGTGCACGGCGCGGTCTGGCGGCTGTCGGGCATGAACGAGGCGCGTGCGCAGGAACTGACCCAGGAAGCCTTCGTGCGCGCCTGGCAGAAGCTCGACAGCTTCCGCTTCGAAAGCGCGTTCTCGACCTGGCTGCACCGGCTGGCGGTCAATGTCGCCTTGATGGACCTGCGCGGCCGCGATCCGGAAGACACCGTCGAGGACGGCGTGCTGGAGGCCGCGTCCGAGCCGGTCACGCCGTTCTGCGCCGGCGAGCGCGCCGACCTCGAGCAGGCCGTCGCCAAGCTGCCGCCGCGTGCGCGCGCCGTGCTGGTCCTGCATGATGTGGAAGGCTGGAAACACGAGGAGATCGGCCGCGAACTCGGTATGGCGGTCGGCTCGTCGAAAGCGCAATTGCATCGCGCGCGCGGCCTGCTGCGCACGATGCTGGGAGACGCCGCATGAACGATTTCGAGATCCAGCGCCGGCTGCGCGAGATGAACGCGCCGCGTCCGCCGCAGATCGACCTGTGGCCGGCGATCGAGAAGCGCATCGCCGACGAAGGCCGCCCGGCCGCCGCGCCGCGTCGCGGCCGCTGGCTGCCGCTGGCCGCCGCGGCCGGCCTGCTGCTCGCGGTCGTCGCCGGCACGCTCGTCGTCGGCCTGCAGCAGCGCGACGCACTGCCCGAAGTGGCCGTGCGCGACGCGCGCTCGTTCGAGCGCGACCTGCCGCACCTGTCGCCGGGCGACGCCGACGTCGGCCTGCACGCGCCGGGCGGCGATCCGCGCCTGGCCGGTGCCGCCGTCGTGCTCGACGCCGCGCAGGCCGAACTCGAGCAGGCGCTCGCCGAGCGCCCCGACGCGGCCTTCCTGGTCGGCATGCTCAATCGCACCAATGCACGCCGCATGAAACTCGATCACTACGGCGCCCACGCCGGTTGATGCCTGGAGTCCATCCATGATCCGATCCGTCCCCCTCGCCCTGCTCGCCCTGGCTGCTGCGGGCAGCGTCCACGCCGGCACGCCGATCGACGAGAAGCGCGCCGTCGCCGCGGACGCGCGCGTGGAAATCTCCAACGCGAAGGGCTCGGTCACGGTCAGCGGCTGGGACCGCGACGAGGTCGCCATCAGCGGCGAACTCGGCAGCGGCGCCAGGCCGACGATCGAAGGCGGCGGCGCGCAGCTGCGCATCAAGATCGAAGCACCGGACAAGCAGGGCTGGTTCAGCTGGGGCGCCGATTCGCGCATGGGCCCCAGCGACCTCGACATCAAGGTGCCCAGGTCGGCCGAACTGAAGATCGGCGTGGTCAGCGCGGACGTGACGCTGTCCGGCGTCGCCGGGCGCCTGCTCGACGTCGACAGCGTCAGCGGCAAGCTGCGCCTGTCCAGCGACGCCAAGGAGGTCGACATCGACAGCGTCAGCGGCGAGGTCGACATCGACGGCAAGGCCGAGCGCGCACGCGTGCAGACGGTGTCGGGCGACATCCGCGCACGCGGCCTCGGCGGACGCCTCAAGTACGAGACCGTCTCCGGCGACATCGACGCCGACAACGGCCGCTACAGCGAGATCAATGCCGGCACGGTGTCCGGCGACATCGACCTGCGCGGCCAGCCCGAGGGCGACCTGCGCATCGACGTCGAATCGATGAGCGGCAGCGTGCACCTGTACCTGCCGGACGAGGTTTCCACGCGCCTGCGCGCGTCGAGCTTCAGCGGCTCGATCCGCAGCGACTTCGGCACCGTCAAGCACGAGGACCGCGGTCCCGGCAGCAACCTCGACGCCAGCAACGGCGGCGGCCAGGGACAGGTCAAGATCGAGACCTTCAGCGGCGACATCGACATCCGCCGGCGCTGATTGCCGCATCGCGATCGAATGCCCCGCGCGTGTGGGGCGTTCGATCGTGTGCGCCTCGAATACGGACCGCGAGAATTCCACGGACGCCTGTCAGGGGCCGCCCGCACAAATGGACAACCCCTTTCACCTTGACGTCGGCAGCTGCGCCGAAAAGCCCAAGGGACGGGGAGAGTTGGTCATTCCCGCTTTCGCGGGAATGACGGCAAGAGCGTTGTCCGCGCCTATCTGGCGGGAGTTGGCGCTCGAACTCTCCTGCGCGTCAAACTCCTGCGCGCGCCTGCGCAGCCGTCAAGGCCAGCACGTCGCCGAGCAGCGCCTGCGCGGTGACTTCCGGCCCCGCGCCCGGCCCCTGGATCACCAGCGGCTGCGCGCGATAGCGGTGGGTGGTCAGCGCGAACAGGTTGTCGGTGCCGGCCAGGCGTGCGGCCGGATGCGTCGGGGCGACCTCGGTCAGGCCGACGCGGGCGCGACCGTGCTCGTCCAGTCGTGCGAGGAAGCGCAACAGCCGGCCGCGCTGCGCCGCGTCGGCACGGCGCCGTTCGAGATCCGCGTCGAATTCCTCGACACGCGCGAGAAACGCCTCGAGCGGAACGTCGCGCAACGCGGCCGGCACGAGACTTTCGATCGCCACGTCGGTCGTGTCGATCGGGTGCCCGGCGGTGCGCGCCAGGATCAGCAGCTTGCGCGCGACGTCGGCGCCGCCGAGGTCGAGGCGCGGATCGGGCTCGGTGTAGCCGAACGCGCGCGCCTCGCGCAGCAGGGCCGAGAACGGCCGGCTGCCGTCGAACTGGTTGAACAGCCAGGACAAGGAACCGGAGAACACGCCGTCGAGCGCGAGCAGGCGGTCGCCGCAGTCGCGCAGGCGGCGCAGCGTCGACAGCACCGGCAGACCGGCGCCGACCGTCGCCGCATCGCCGTAGAGGACTCCGCCGCGACGGCCGGCGCGGCGCAGATCGTCCCAGGCCGCGAGCGTCTCGCCGGTGGCGGCCTTGTTCGCGCTGACCACGTGATAGCCGGCGCCGAGCCAGTCGGCGTGGCGCGCCGCCTCGTCGGCCGAGGCGGTCGCGTCGACCACCACGCGGTGCGCGGCGCCGCTGTCGTCGAGCGCGGCCAGAAGGCCGGCATCGTCGCGGCCCGCGGCCGACTCCGCCAGCGCCGCGGCGACGCGCCCCGGCACCAGGCCGCGCGCGTTGGCGACCTGGCGTTTCGAATTCGCCGCGCCGACCAGGTACAGCGTCGAGGCGGCCGGGGTCGCCAGCAGGCGCAGCAGCGCGCCGCCGACCACGCCGGTGCCGAGCAGGACGATGGCCGTGTCCGTGCCGGTGGTGGCAACCGCGCGCGGGACGGCGCTCATGCGCTCACCTTGCGCGTGCGTTTGAGCGTCTCGACGCGGACCAGGGCCGCTTCGAGATCGGCGCACAGGTCCGCACCGTCCTCGATGCCGGCCGAGACGCGCAGCAGCGCATCGCTGATGCCGGCCTTGTGCCGCGCCTCGGGCGCCATCGAGGCGTGCGTCATCGTCGCCGGATGCGCGATCAGGCTCTCCACGCCGCCGAGCGACTCGGCCAGCGAGAAGTAGCGCAGGCCGTCGAGGAAGGTTTCGATCGCCTCGAGGCCGCCGTCGAGCTCGAAGCTCAGCATCGCGCCGAAGCCGGACTGCTGGCGCGCGGCGAGCTGGTGCCCCGGATGCGCGGCCAGGCCCGGCCAGTACAAGCGCGCCACCGCCGGATGTGCGTCGAGCAGAGTCGCGATGCGCGCGGCGTTCTCCTCGTGCGCGCGCAGGCGCGGCACCAGCGTGCGCAGGCCGCGCAGGGTCAGGAAGCTGTCGAACGGCGCACCGGTCAGGCCGAGGCAGTTGGCCCACCAGACGAGCTGGTCAGCGGTGTCCTTGTCCTTCGCCACCACCGCGCCGCCGACCACGTCGCTGTGGCCGTTGATGTACTTGGTGGTCGAATGCACGACGAGGTCGGCGCCGAGCGTCAGCGGACGCTGCAGCGCCGGCGACAGGAAGGTGTTGTCGACCACGCAGCGCGCGCCGACCGCGTGCGCGGCCTGCGCGACGTGGCGCACGTCGGTGATGCGCAGCAGCGGATTGGACGGCGTCTCGACCCAGACCAGAGCGGGCCGCTGCGCCAGTGCCTCGGCCAGCTTGACCGGATCGGTCAGGTCGGCGAAGACGACGCGGAAGCGCCCCTTCTTCGCCCAGGCGTCGAGCAGGCGCCAAGTGCCGCCGTAGCAGTCGTGCGCGGCCAGCACGAGGCCGCCGGCCGGCACCAGCTCCAGCACCAGCGCGACCGCGGCCATGCCGCTGGCGGTGACGACCGCGCCGGCGCCCTCTTCCAGGTCGGCCAGCGCGGCGCCGAGCTGATCGCGCGTGGGGTTGCCGCTGCGCGAGTAGTCGTACTGGCGCTTGCGCGCGAATCCCTCGAACGTGTAGTTCGTGCTCAGGTGCAGCGGCGGCACCACGGCGCCATGCTGCGTGTCGGATTCGATGCCGGCGCGCACGGCGCGCGTACAGGATGCGGTGCTCATGTTCGGTTTCCGATGAGGTTGAAGATTTCCTGGGGACTGCGAACCCTTGTCCAGCCAGCCGCGCCGGAGCCGGTTTGTTCGCAGGACGAGGAAGCGTGAAGGAGTGGATGCCGATCCACGACTGAACGATGACGAAGTCGTGCGGGCAAACCGGCCCGGCCCTGCGGGTATTCCCGCCGGGGCCGCCACGCGGCAGCGCGCCGCCGGGAAAGGCAGCCAGCCCGTCCGGCGCGACGCACTACCACCTGACAGCCCCGGCGGGACAATGCGACTGACTGGACAAGGGATCGCAGTCCCGCAGCAGCGCCGAGATCTGCGCGTCTTCCTTGAGGAAGGCGTCGTGGCCGTAGCGCGAATCGATCACGTGCAGCGCGGCGGCGGCGCCGCAGCGGCGCTGCAGTTCGCACAGGTCCGCCAGCGGCACGACACGGTCGGTGGAAATGCCGATCAGGGTAGTCGGCACGCGCACGTCTTCCGGCTCGACGCGATGCAGGTCGATCGATTCGGACAGGGCCAGGTAGCGCCCGGCGCCGAAACGCTGCACGAAGCGCGCGCCGGCGGCCTTGAGCCAGGATTCCTCGGCGAAGCGGAAGCGCCCGTCCTCGAACACCGGCGCTTCGGCGCAGCGCTCGGCGAACTCGCGCTCGCCGCGGTAGGTGGTCATAGCCAGGCGGCGCGCCAGGTCGAGGCCGGCGTCCACGTCGCCGAGCCGCGCACCCAGGCGCACGACCTCGCGCTGGATGTTGCGCACCGCCACGCTGAGCGGATGCGCGCGGTGCGCGCCGGCGATCGCCACGAGATGACCGAGGCGCTGCGGATGGCGCGCGGCGAACGCCAGGCCCACCATCGCGCCGTAGGACGATCCGACGAAGGCGTGCGCGCGGCGCAGGCCGAGCGCGTCGAGCACGGCGGCGAGCGCCTCGGCCTGATCGGCGCTGTCGACCGCGTGGGCGCCGTCGAGATCGGCCAGCTCCAGCCAATCGATCGACAGCACGCGGCAGCGGCGCGTGTCGATCGCGTAGCCCGGACCGGCGATCGCGCTCCACCAGCCGGCCTCACCGGCTGCCGTCGTCACGGCGTCGCGATCGGCCGAGATGCCGCCCTGCACGATCACCACCGGCGCGCCGGCGGCGCCGTGCAGCGCGTAGCGCACGCGTGCCTCGCACGTGCCATCGGCGTGTACCGGACGCAGGCGGACGGAAAGTTCGCCGCGCAGGTCGAGGATTGCGCCGGCGGCGTTCGGCTCGGAAGCGGCGAACGGCACCGGCGCGCGCTCGAATTCGAAGGCGTGGACGTCGGCGTGGGCTTGGAAGGTCATCGCAGCTCTCCGTTTCGCCCATCGGCCGAGGGGTTTTCCGGAGAGGACTGCGACGACGGCCCGCGTCGGACGACGCGGGTCGGCTTCGCACTCATCTCTCGGCGGACCGCGCAATGCGCGTCCCCGCGGGAGTTGGCACCTCGGCGGGTTCTGTCCCGCAGGTTGCCCCGGCTTCAAAGGGCCTGTCCCTCAGCCGGTCTTGATGAGCAGCGAAGCGGACTCTAACGGCACATGCTCATGCCGTCAATAGACGTTTAGACGGCTATATGTCCAAGTTGAGTCAGCGAACCGGCGCGATCGAGCCACAGAGCCCGCCTGGCGCGCCCGGTCGTCCGGCGGCGCGGACGGCCGCGGGCTTCCGGTCGCGCCTGCCGTCCCGGCGCCGCTCCGACGGACGGGGACCGCGCCCATGCAGAGCCGGGGCCGCCGACGCGGCCTCAGGCCGCTCGCCGCTATAATGGGCGTTTGACCTCGCCGCCGCGCCGGTAGACCTCATGTCCGACCACATCCCCGAAACCCGCCGCCGGCGCACCTTCGCCATCATTTCCCATCCCGACGCCGGCAAGACCACGCTGACCGAGAAGCTGCTGCTGTTCGGCGGCGCGATCCAGATGGCGGGCAGCGTCAAGGGCCGCAAGGCCGCGCGCCACGCCACCTCGGACTGGATGGCGCTGGAGAAGGAACGCGGCATCTCGGTCACCTCCTCGGTGATGCAGTTCCCGTACGAGGACAAGATCGTCAACCTGCTCGACACGCCCGGCCACGCCGACTTCGGCGAGGACACCTACCGCGTGCTGACCGCGGTCGACTCCGCACTGATGGTGATCGACTGCGCCAAGGGTGTGGAGGAGCGCACGATCAAGCTGATGGAGGTGTGCCGCCTGCGCGACACGCCGATCATGAGCTTCATCAACAAGCTCGACCGCGAGGGCCGCGCGCCGATCGAGCTGCTCGACGAGGTCGAGTCGGTGCTGAAGATCCCGTGCGCGCCGATCACCTGGCCGATCGGCATGGGTTCACGCCTGAAGGGCGTCTACCACCTGCTGCTCGACGAGGTGCACGTCTACGAGCCGGGCCGCAATTTCACGCGCCAGGATTCGACCATTTACAGGGGACTGGACGACCCCGCCCTGGCCGATCGCATCGGAGCGGACATGCTGGCCGAGCTGCGCGAGGAGCTCGAACTCGTGCAGGGCGCCTCGCATCCGTTCGACCGCGACGAATACCTCGCCGGGCGCCAGACGCCGGTGTTCTTCGGCTCGGCCGTCAACAATTTCGGCGTGCAGCCGCTGCTGGACTTCTTCGTCGAGCACGCCCCTGCCCCGCAGCCGCGCGCGACGACGACGCGCACGGTCGAGCCGAGCGAGGAAGCGCTGTCCGGCTTCGTGTTCAAGATCCAGGCGAACATGGACCCGATGCACCGCGACCGCGTCGCCTTCCTGCGCGTGTGCTCCGGGCGCTACGACGCCGGCATGAAGATGCTGCACGTACGCAGCGGCAAGGAGGTGCGCATCGCCAATGCGCTGACCTTCATGGCCTCCGACCGCGAGATCGCCGCGACCGCCTACCCGGGCGACGTGATCGGCCTGCACAACCACGGCACGATCTCGATCGGCGACACCTTCACGGCCGGCGAGGCGCTCTCGTTCACCGGCATCCCGAACTTCGCGCCGGAGCTGTTCCGCCGCGCCCGGCTGAGGGATCCGCTGAAGATGAAGGCCCTGCAGAAGGGCCTAGCGCAGCTGTCGGAGGAAGGCGCCACGCAGTTCTTCCGGCCGCTGATGTCCAACGACCTGATCCTGGGCGCGGTCGGCGTGCTGCAGTTCGACGTCGTGGCGTACCGCCTGAAGGACGAGTACGGCGTGGAGGCCGCGTTCGAGAACGTCGGCGTCGTCACCGCGCGCTGGGTGCGCTGCGAGGACGCGAAGAAGCTGGAGGAATTCCGCGAGAAGAACGCGCTGAACCTGGCGATCGACGCGGCCGGCGAACTGGTCTACCTGGCGCCGACGCGCGTGAACCTGCAGCTGACGCAGGAGCGCTGGCCGACGGTCACGTTCGCCGCGACACGCGAACACGCCAGCGCGGTCGACGCGGCAGCCTAAAAAAAACGCCCGGCACGAACCGGGCGTTGCTCAGAATCGAAAAAGGGTTTCTCAGCCGCCGGAGAAATCGCCGCGGAACAGCTCGTCGCCGGCGTTCGAACCGCGGTGCGCAGCGTCGTCGCTGGCCGCGAAGATGCGGTCCTGCGAGGTGAAGATGCGGTCGGGCTTCTGCACGGACGCGACGGTGTCGCGGTGCATGCCGCCGTTCCTGCTGCCGTGCCATACGCCGACCACACCGAGCGTGAGCGCGAGGCAGGCCGCCAGGCCGCCGGCCCAGCGCAGCGGGTGATGCGACGCGCGGCGCGCGTGATGCTGCGGACGCGCCTCGCGGCTGCGCTGCGGATGCGCCGAACCGCGGCGGCGGACGCCGTCGGCCAGTTCCGCCGAGGCCGGCTGCAGCGCACGAAGCATGCGCGCGAGATCGGCATGGCGCGCCGAAGCGGCGAGCTTGGTGGCGGCGGCTTCGCGGCGCGAAGCGTCCGCTTCGCCGGCCACGACGGCGCTCAGCTCGGCGGCGTCGGCTTCCACGGTCTCCCCGCGCTGCGCCGTGAGCCGGCGATACAGACGGGACAGGGAATTGTCGTTCATGATTGCCTCCTTCGCGATCGTCCCGATCGCTTGCCCGGGCGGCCTTCAGCGCCGCCGTTCATTCTTCGAGGCTCAGTCCTCGAAATCACCGTAACCCAGTTCGCGCAGGCGGGATTTCAACTCCTCCAGCCCCCGCGAAACCAGCTTTCTCGCCGCTTCGGCCGAGGCGATCCCGGCCAGGTCGGCGATTTCCTGCAGGGAAAACCCTTGCAGGTGCAGGGCGATCGGCAGACGCCGCCGCTCGGGGATCTCGTTCATGCAGCGCTCGATGCCCTGCATGCGTTCGACGTCCCCGGCGCTCCGCTCGGGCCCCACTGGGCCTTCGCCGAGATCGACCGGAGCGTCGTCGTCCTCCTCCGGCAGCGGCTCCGCGGCCCGGACTTCGGCGCGCCTGAGCGCATCGATGACCGTGCTCGCAACCACCCTCTGCACATAAGACGCATGAAAGGCCCCGGACCGGTCACGCTCCAGCGCTTTCCACAGCCGGATGCGGACTTCCTGCTCGACGTCGGCCGGGTCGATGCCGTGCTTGTCCAGCCCGTAGGTCGTCAGCAGGCCCTTGACGCGGGCGCCGTAGGCCCGGAACAGCTCTTCGAGGCGGGCGTGGACGGGGTCGACGAAGGCGGGCATGAGCGGTCGTGGGCGAAGGGCCGGCTATGCTCCCCGAGCCTGCGCCGCGGCGCAAGCGCATGGATGGCCTTCCGGAGCGAAACGGCGGTCCGGAGCCCTCGAAGGAAGGACGCCGGCCAGGGGCGAAGCGATCCGGAGGGATCGCGCAAGAAAAAACGGCCCCGTTTCCGGGGCCGTCGAAGGGACGTTGAAGCAATGGCTTCTTAGAACTTCTGCGTGTAGCGCAGGTAGTAGAAGCGACCGATGTCGAAACCGCCGTAGTAGGAGTACTGCGAGTTCGGCGCCGTGTACATGATCGGCGGCTGCTTGTTGAACACGTTGTTCGCGCCCACGGCGATCGTGCCGTTCCACGGCGCGGTCCAGCGCACCTGCAGGTCGTGCCAGGTGCTCGAACCGACGCGGTTGGTCGGGTCCGCACCCGTGTCCGGCGCGACGTGGTCGGGCATGTTGCACTCCGGCCCGCCCTTCTTGTCGTACGAGCAGCTCTCCTTCATGCTGGAGTAGTAGCGCGTCGTCCAGGTCGCGCCGAAGTCGCCCAGCGTCCAGTCCAGGCTCAGGTTCGAACGGATGCGCGGGAAGCCGCCGTAGCTGTTCTGCACCGAAACCACGGTGTCCGGCTTGTCGTCCGGCTTGATGTTGTTGAGCTTGACGTAGGTCGTGTCCCAGCTCACGCGGAAGCGGCCGAACGCGAACTCCGGCAGACGGTAGTTCACACCGAGGTCGTAGCCTTCCACTTCCTGCCAGCCCTGGTTGATGCCGGCGCGCAGCGCGGTGTTGACCGTGCCGCTGGCATCACGCGTGAACAGCGAGGACGAGCAGCGCGATTCCACGCCGAACACGTAGCAGTCCTGCAGCATCTGGCTGATCGTGTCGCCCGAAATGCGGCTCTTGATCTTGATGTTGTACCAGTCCAGGCTCAGGTCCAGGCCCTGGATCCAGTTCGGGCTGTAGACGAGACCTGCGGTCTTGCTGGTCGAGGTCTCCGGCTGCAGGTTCGGGTTCGAACCGGACAGGAACGGAATGCCCGTCTGGCACGGCAGCGATCCGCAGGGACGGCCGCCCTGGCCCAACTGCACGAAGTTCCCCGTCGTCGGGTTCTGTCCGCCAAAGCCGGTCGTGCAGCGGCTGAGAACGGCCGGGTTGAGAGCCGCCGATCCACGCACGGTATCGCAGGGATCGCTGTACTTGTCGAACGACTGGCTCGATCCGCCATACAGGTCGCCGATCGTCGGCGCGCGGAAGCCCTCGGCGTAATTGCCGCGGACCAGCAGGTCCTCGATCGGACGCCAGGTCAGACTGAACTTGCCGTTGGTGGTGTCACCGAACGTGGAGTAGTCCGAGTAGCGCGCCGCGACGTTGAACGACAGTTCCTTGAAGAACGGCACGTCCTTCAGCACCGGTACGTCCACTTCCAGGTAGTACTCGTCGACCGAGTAGCGACCCTTGGTCATGGTGCCGGCGAGGTCGGTACTGGCGCCGGCCTGCTTGGAGGCGTCCGGCTCGAAGCGGCCCGACTCCGAGCGGTACTCGTAACCCGTCGCGACGCCGACATCACCCGCCGGCAGCGAGAACAGCGAACCGGTCAGGTTGGCGCTGTAGTCCACCGTCTTGGTGCGGCCGGTGTCGTGGTAGAACGGGAACAGATAGGTCTGCAGCTCCTTGTTGCCCGTCAGCGAGTCCGGAGCGGCCCGGCCGGCCGGATAGAACGGGTTCCACGGCACGCACTGTCCGGGACCCGAACCGTACGGCGTCGGGTTGGCTTCCGTGCCGCACTCGACACGGTTGGTCAGCGGGTTGAAGTACGAGGCACCGAGCGCGCCGTCCAGCGCGGTCAGGCTGTAGTCACCGCGGCCGGTCTTCAGCAGATCGTTGGTGTTGACGTAGCCGCCGACGTCCCAGTTCCAGGTGCGGCCGGCGATCTCGAAGGTGCCTTCCAGCGTGCCGGAGAAGCGGTACGTCTGCAGGTCGCTGCGCGTGACGCGCGGCATTTCCCAGCCGCGGCGCATGAAGTAGATCGGCTGCGCGTCTTCCGGATCGTCGACGTACTGCGTGCCGAACGGGTTGTAGTAGCTGTCTGCCGACAGATACTGGCCGAATCCATTCTTGCTCTGATACGGATAACCGGCGACCTGCTGCGTGGTCGAACGCTTGTTGTACAGGATGTCGGTCGAGAACTTGATGTTGTCGGTGATGTTGTACTCACCGGCGACGAACAGCGAGTGACGGTCCAGGCCCGTCGTGCCCATCATCTGCTCGTTGGAGTTGCTGAGGTCGGACGCACCACCGGCCGAATTCGTGCCGTGGAAATCGTTCGGACGACCGTTCTGGCCCATGTTGAACGGATTGCCGCCCGGATTGAGCGTACAGGTGGCGAACGGACTGTCTTCGACGCCCGGACAGCCGTTGGGCAGCGTGAACGCGCCCCACTGCGACACCGGCGTCAGGCTGTCGAGCGGATGCCGCGGGCTGTCGCCGTAGCGGCTGAAGGAACGGTTGCGCGCCCAGGTCGGCTCTTCCTTCGAATACTCGGCGGCGACCGTGATCGAGCCACGCTCGTTGTGCGAGCCCAGCGTCATGCTGTAGGTCTGCTTGGTGCCGTCGCCTTCGTCGTACTGGCCGATGTAGGCGCTGGCTTCCATGCCGTCGTAGTTGCGGCGCGTGATGATGTTGACCACGCCCGCGATCGCATCGGAGCCGTAGATCGCCGAGGCGCCGTCCTTGAGCACTTCGATGCGCTCGACCGCCGCCATCGGGATCTGCGAAAGATCTTGGTCGCCGCTGCTGGTGGCGCCCAGACGCTTGCCGTTCAACAGCACCAGCGTGCGGTTGTTGCCGAGGTTGCGCAGGTCGATGTAGTAGCCGCCGACCGCTTCGCCGGAGGCCAGCACGCTCGAGCGGCTGATCGCCGGCGAGCCGGCTTCGGTCAGGTTCGACAGGATGTCGACGACCGAGTTGAAGCCCTGCTTCTCGATCGCAGCGCGGTCCAGCACCAGGATCGGCTGGGCAGTCTCGACGTCCGCCTTGCGGATGCGCGAGCCCGTCACCGTGACGGTTTCCAGCTCCTGCTGATTGGCCTGCGGCGCGTCCTGCGCCATCGCCGGGGCGATGGTTGCCAACGCCAGCGCCGCCCCCGCGACGCCTTGCTTGTTCAGACCGCGCCGAATCGCGTCTCGGAGCAGAGTAGTAGACATGAATTGCTTCTCCTGTTTTGGGTGTTGCCGACCGGCCGCAGATACGCGGCACGCGTCCCCGAACCTTAAAAAGACGTAAATCATCCTTGTTGCCGAAGATGCGTGGGACGCGTTGCGAAAATTGAGCGTTCGGTTGATCGAATCGGCGCGGGCGAGCGACGAAGCCGTTGTCGCAGCAGCGCCGGAGCGCATACCGGCGCATCGCGGACGCCGGCGTGCGAGTGCGCGCCGCGCGACGGGCATCAGGAGAATTCGGAACGATGCAGCCGGCGCGCCGCGAGCGACGCTTCGTCGAAAGGACGGCCGGCTCGGCGCGTTACGAACGCACGCCCGCCGCGACGGCGCGCATCGCGCCGGCGGTGGTGCCGTAACGCTCGCGGAACAGGCGCGAGAACGTGCAGCGGCTCTCGAAACCGCTGGCCAGGGCGACTTCGGAGATCGCCAGCGGACTGGTGCGCAGCAGCCTGCGCGCGTACTCCAGGCGCTTGCGGATCAGGTAGGCGTGCGGCGTCTCGCCGTAGGCCGCACCGAACGCACGGATGAAGTGCGATGGCGAGTAGCTCGCCATCTTCGCCAGCGTGTCGTTGTCGACGTCGAGATGGCAGTTGGCGGCCAGATAGTTGCGCACGCGCTGCAGGCGCAGGAACACCTGGCGCCGCTGCGCGTAGGTTCTTCCGGGGCACGAGGCGATCGCCGGCGCGAAGCGCGCCTGCAGGGACAGCACGCGATCGATCATCATCTCGGCCGACGCCTCGAGGTCCCTCGTCGCTTCGGCCCGGGCCATCGCCACGGCGCCGCGGCGCAGATCGAAGTCCGCCTCGTGGCAGGCCGGCAGCAGGGAGCCCGTGGTCGGGCCCGACGCCCTTCCGATCACCTGCCGCCACACCTGCGGCGTGCCGAACAGGGCCACCCAGACGGCGCCGCCGCGGCCGACGGCGCGGAAATTCGACTCCGGCTCGGTGACCCGCAGCTCGCCCGGATACGCCAGCATGTCGCTGGCGCCGAGCTGCAGACGTCCGCGCAGCGGAATCCAGACGCCGATCACCGGCGCTTCCAGGTTCAGGCTGCAGCCGCGGCCGCCGCCGTGCACGACCGTCAGCGTCGCCGCCGTCCGGTTGACGACCAGGGATTTCGCACCCAGTTCGAGCCTGGCTCCATGAGCCAGGCGGTAGCGCGTCACCATCACGATGCTCTTCCTTCGCGCACTCAGCCGACAGGTTCCCCACGCCCCGGTCGCGCGGATGACGGCCATAAATAACGAAACAATTCGTACGTCTTATAGCATATACGAACGCTAATGTACGAAGGTATTAATAGTTCGACAAGGGCCGGCGGAGGAGCGGCATCCCGGCGAGGGAAGGAAGAATGGCCGTCGTGCGGCCTGTGCCGTGTCGGCGAGCGATGCCGCAATGGCGATGTCCGAGGTCCGCGGACTGGACGGAACGACGCAAATGTCCAGCACTGCGGCGTCGAAGGCGAAAAAAAAGACGGACTTCAAGGTCCCGAACCCGAAGTCCGCCGAGGGTTTCGCACATCGATGCTGTGACACATCTGCCCGTTGGAGGGCCCGCATAGTTTTGGTCTTCGACGCTACCGGAAGGTTGCGTCGGCGCGCAGCCGGTGTGACGAAAATTGCGGTCCGGATTCGCGTCTGATGCGACGCGAAGTCTCGCGTGCGCACGTGCTGCGCACGCGGCAACGTGCGGGCACGAAGCGCCGCGGCAGGCGCGCATCGCCATCGATTGCACCTGCAGCGGGAGGGTTCCAAGCGGATCGCGTGGATCGGATGATCCGTAGCGCCGTCGCGAGCGATGCCGCGCGTGCGTCGGGCTCGCCGAGGCGGAAGGAGAATTGCAGGGTGCACAGAGCCGCGTGAGGAGAACGGCTTCTGCGCACCCTGCGGGGTGCGAGGTGGACACGGACGGCGGGCTTGCGGTTCGCCACCGCAAGCCCGCGCGTTCGCTAGAACTTCTGCGTGTAGCGCAGGTAGTAGAAGCGGCCGATGTCGAAGCCGCCGTAGTACGGATACTGCGAACTCGGCGCCGTGTACATGATCGGCGGCTGCTTGTTGAACAGGTTGTTCGCACCGACCGAGATCGTGCCGTTCCACGGCGCGGTCCAGCGCACCTGCAGGTCGTGCCAGCTCGTGGAGCCGACGCGATTGGTCGGGCTGGCGCCGGTGTCGGGCGCGACGTGGTCGGGCTGGTTGCACTCCGGACCGCCTTCCTTGTCGTACGAGCAGGCCTCCTTCATGCTGGAGTAGTAGCGCGTGGTCCACGTCGCGCCGAAGTCACCCAGCGACCAGTCCAGGCTCAGGTTCGAACGGATGCGCGGGAAGCCGCCGAAGCTGTTCTGCACCGCCACCGCCGTATCCGGCTTGTCGTCCGGCTTGACGTTGTTGAAGCTGGTGTAGGTCGTGTCCCAGCTCACGCGGAAGCGGCCGAACGAGAACTCCGGCAGACGGTAGTTCACGCCGAAGTCGTAGCCTTCCACTTCCTGCCAGCCCTGGTTGATGCCGGCGATGTTGGCCGTGTTGAGCCCGCCGTTCGCGTCACGCGTGAACAGGCTGCTGGCGCAGCGGGAAACCGCGCCGAACACGTAGCAGTCCTGCAGCATCTGCGAAACCGTGTCCGCGGCGATGCGGCTCTTGATCTTGATGTTGTACCAGTCCAGGCTGAGGTCCAGACCCTGGATCCAGTTCGGGCTGTAGACCAGACCCGCGGTCTTGCTGGTCGACAGCTCCGGCTGCAGGTTCGGGTTCGAGCCGGCCACGAAGGGTGTGCCGGTCTGGCAGGGGAACGACGAGCACGGCCGTCCGCCCTGCCCCGGCTGCTGGAAGTTGCCCGGGGTCGGATTCTGCCCGCCGAATCCGCTCGTGCAGCGCGCCAGCACGTCGGGATTGCGGCCGGCCGCGTTGCGCAGGTCGCACGGGTCGGTATAGAACGCGAAGGTCTGGCTGGAGCCGCCGTACAGATTGGCGATCGTCGGTGCGCGGAAGCCCTCGGCGTAGTTGCCGCGGACCAGCAGGTCCTCGATCGGACGCCAGGTCAGGCTGAACTTGCCGTTGGTGGTGTCACCGAACGTGGAGTAGTCCGAGTAGCGCGCCGCGACGTTGAACGACAGCTCCTTGAAGAACGGCACGTCCTTCAGCACCGGCACGTCCACTTCCACGTAGTACTCGTCGACCGAGTAACGACCCTTGGTCATGGTGCCGGCGAGGTCGGTACTCTGACCGGCCTGCTTGGACGCGTCCGGCTCGAAGCGACCCGATTCCGAGCGGTACTCGTAACCCGTCGCGACGCCGACATCACCCGCCGGCAGCGAGAACAGCGAACCGGTCAGGTTGGCGCTGTAGTCCACCGTCTTGGTGCGGCCGGTGTCGTGGTAGAACGGGAACAGGAACGTCTGCAGTTCCTTGTTGCCCGACAGCGAGTCCGGAGCGACCGTGCCGGCCGGATAGAACGGATTCCACGGCACGCACTGTCCGGGGCCCGAGCCGTACGGGGTCGGGTTGTCCGCCGTGCCGCACTCGACGCGGTTGGTCAGCGGGTTGAAGAACGACGCGCCCGTCGCCTGCGCGACCGCCGTCAGGCTGTAGTCGCCGCGCGCGGTCTTGAGCATGTCGTTGGTGTTGACGTAGCCGCCGACGTCCCAGTTCCACGTACGGCCGGCGATCTCGAAGGTGCCTTCCAGCGTGCCGGAGAAGCGGTACGTCTGCAGGTCGCTGCGCGTGACGCGCGGCACTTCCCAGCCGCGGCGCAGGAAGTAGATGTTGGTCGCGTCGGCCGGATCGTCGACGTACTGCGTACCGAACGGGTTGTAGTAGCTGTCCGGCGACAGGTTGCCGGCCTGGAACGGATAGCCGGCGACCTGCTGCGTGGTCGAGCGCTTGTTGTACAGGATGTCGGTCGAGAACTTGATGTTGTCGGTGATGTTGTATTCACCGGCGACGAACAGCGCATGACGGTCCAGGCCGGTCGTGCCCATCATTTCTTCGTTCGAGTTGGTCAGGTCCGATGCGCCGCCGGCGGCATTGGTGCCGTGGAAGTCGTTCGGACGACCGTCCTGCCCCATGTTGAACGGATTGCCGCCCGGATTGAGCGTGCACAGTCCGTACGGGCTGTCTTCCAGCCCCGGGCAGCCGTTGGGCAGCAGGAAAGCACCCCACTGCGACACCGGCGTGTACTGGTCCAGCGGATGCAGGGGGCCAGTGCCGTAGCGGCTGAAGGGACGGTTGCGCGCCCAGGTCGGCTCTTCCTTCGAGTATTCGGTGGCGACCGTGATCGAGCCGCGCTCGTTGTGCGAGCCCAGCGTCATGCTGTAGGTCTGCTTGGTGCCGTCGCCTTCGTCGTACTGGCCGATGTAGGCGCTGGCTTCCATGCCGTCGTAGTTGCGGCGCGTGATGACGTTGACCACGCCGGCGATCGCATCGGAGCCGTAGATCGCCGAGGCGCCGTCCTTGAGCACTTCGATGCGTTCGACCGCCGCGACCGGAACCTGCGACAGATCCTGCAGGCCGGCGCTGGTCGCGCCCAGGCGCTTGCCGTTCAGCAGGATCAGCGTGCGGTTGGCACCGAGGTTGCGCAGATCCAGGTAGTAACCGCCGACCACCTCGCCGGAGGCCAGCACGCTCGAGCGGCTGATCGGCGGTGCGCCGGCTTCGGTCAGGTTCGACAGGATGTCGACGACCGTGTTGAAGCCCTGCTTCTCGATCGCGGCGCGATCGAGCACCAGGATCGGCTGGGCGGTCTCGACGTCCGCCTTGCGGATGCGCGAGCCCGTCACCGTGACGGTTTCGAGCTGTTGCGAATCGGGCTGGTCCGCGTCCTGCGCCAGCGCGGTGCCGGCGAAGCCGAACGCCGATACGGCCAGGCAGGACGGCAGTGCGGTGCAGATCGCCTTACCGAGTTTTGTCTGTTTCATCGAATTTTTTCTCCCATCGTGCAACGACTCAGCGGCCGCACACCGCGACGCGCAGGGATCAACCTTAAAAAAGCGTGAAGCGACCGGATTGCCATTTCCTGGCGAATGGATTTGCCAACCTTGCTCTCATCGACCCGGCGGCAGCGCCGCGCGCCTGACTTCGCCCACCTGCCGGCGCATGGCGCCGGCGGTGGTGCCGAAGCGCTGGCGGAACAGCCGCGAGAAGGCGCAGCGATTCTCGAAACCGCTGGCCAGCGCCACTTCCGAAATCGCCAGATGGCTACCGCGCAGCAGGCGACAGGCCCGTTCCAGCCGCCGCCGCACGAGGTAGGCGTGCGGCGTCTCGCCGTAGGCGGCGCGGAACGCGCGGATGAAATGCCACGGCGAGTAGTTGGCCAGCCGCGCCAGCGCGTCGTTGTCCAGCTCGAGATGGCAGTTGGAATCGAGGTAGTTGCACACGCGCTGCAGGCGCGCGAACACGTGGCGGCGCTGTGCGTGGGTGCGGCCGGGGCAACGCTCGATCGCCTCGACCAGGCTGCCCTGCAGGGTGCAGATCCGTTCCAGCACCGCCTCGACTTCCAGATCCGCCGACGCCTTCGCGCGCGCCACCGCCACCGCGAGGCGGCGCAGCTCGCGGTCGGCGCGATGGCGCGCCGGCAGCAGCGTCTTGCCCAGCCCCGGCACGTCGAGCAGGCGGCCGAGCGCATGGCGCCACACGTCCGCCGTGCCGAGGATGGCGACCCACAGCGCATTGCCGCGGCCGATCGCGCGCTGGCACGCCTCCGGCTCGGTCACGCAGACCTCGCCCGAATGCAGCAGCGAATCGGTGCCCAGCTGCAGGCGGCCGCGCAGCGGAATCCAGATCGCGGTGAACTCGCCGTCGAGTTTCAGCACGCAGCCGCGGCCGCCGCCGAGGACGACGGCCAGCTTCGACGAACGCGCATAGGCGGCGGACGACAGTTCCAGGACTCCGCCCGGAACGGGGGAATGAAAGACGATTTGCACACGACCTCCGACCAGCGGCAGCAGAGGCTGCTAGGTAGGCGCAAACGCCGGTGGGAGTCCTGAAATCGCGGCGAATTCTCGCCGAAATCCGCCGGAAGGCCCGACGAAATCTCTTTCAATCAATCACTTGCCGAAGCCGGCCGTTGCGGCCGGGAAGCGCGCCGCTACGGCGTGCGGCTCAGGCGGAAGAAGCCGACGTCGGTGTCCTCGGCGTCGACCGGGGCGAAGATCAGGGCGTCGCCGGACTTCGTCACCTCGAAGTCCAGGCTCTGCAGCAGCATGTCGAGCCGGGTCACCAGACGGCCGCTGCCGGTGGCCGGGTCGAACTCGCGCAGGTTGGCCGAACGCACGCCGAGATCGGCGAGGTACCAGATGCGGCCACCCACGACGCGCCAGCCACTGCGCGGGAAATCCAGCGTGTCCGGCGTGACGCGCTCGTCGGCGTCGCCGTCGAGGGCGCGTCGGTGCAGCCCCGGCTCGACGCCGGAGGTGTAATACAACGAGTGCGTGGCCGGATCGATCTGCGCTGCGATCACGCTGGGCAGGACCAGCTGGCGGCTCTCCTGCGCGGTGCCGGCCTGCCGCACGCGATACAGGCGCGTGTCCGCATCCGACAGGCGCACCGCCATCAGGTGACTCTGCGCGTCCGGCGCATAGGCGGCGAACGCGACGTTCTCGTCGGCGCGCGAAAGCACGCGCTGGCGCCGGCTGGCCAGCTCGATCTCGACCAGCTGCCGCGAGGCGCCGTTGCGCTGCACCGCGAGCAGGCGATCGGCGGCCGGACTCCAGCTCAGCGACAGGATCGGCCGGGCCGGCGTGTCCGTCAGCTGCGTCGCGGTGTCCGAATCGAAGTCGTACAGCCAGGCCTGGCGCTGGCCGCTGCGATCGGAGGCGAACGCCAGCTGCCGCCCGTCCGGCGACAGCACCGCGCCGTAGTCGTTGCCGGTGGACGGTGCCAGCAGCTGCATCGACGCGCCTTCCGGCTGCAGCGGCAGCCGTTTCAGCCGCTCGCGCGTGCGCAGGATCTCGTAGACCACGGCATCGCCGCTGCGCGCGGCGTCCGGATAGGCGGCCGGCGCGATGCCGAGCGGCTCGTCGTGGCCGTCCTCGACGTCGACCGCGTACAGCGCCTGCATGCCGGAATGGTCGGAGGAATAGACCAGCGTGCGATTGTCCGCCGCCCAGGCGTAGCCGCGGATGCGCGCGGAAACGTGCGTGACCTGGCGCGGCCGGCCGCCGTCGGCGGGCATCACGAACAGGTCGCTGTACGGCGCCAGGCCGCGGCGGAATGCGAGCTGCCGGCCGTCCGGCGAATAGCGCACGTCCAGATCCTGCGCGCCGGCGGTGCGCTCGTACGTCAGCACCTGCTTCTGGCCGCTGTCCAGGTCGAAGCGGAACAGCTCGAAATCGCCCTTGCCGCCGTCGGCTCGCTCGGAGGACACCAGTCCGCGGCCGTCGGGAGTCCAGTCGAAATAGTTCGATCCCGAATCCTGGCACCGGCGCACGTGCTGCTCCGCGCCGCCGAGCCCGGCGACGACGAACATCTCGCAGGAATTGGGGCCGATGCGCGAGAACGCGATGCGGTGCCCGTCCGGCGACCAGATCGGGAACGCCTCGACCGAATCGCTGCCCTGCGTGAGGGCGATCCGCTGCGAGGGCTCGATCGAACGCATCATCAGGCGTTCGCTGTATTCGTGCGGACTGAACACGCCGAAGGCGACCCGCGTCGCGTCCGGCGACAGGTGCGGCCGGTATTCGGCGCCCGGATCGGAAGTGAGCGCATGCAGGTCGCTGGTTCGCCATCGCGCCGCCGGCGCGGCCTCGCCGCGGCCGCGCAACGCCTGGTAACCGAGTGCCGCGGCGGCGATCAGCGCCACCGCGACGGCGGCCACGGCGATCGTCTTCGCCGGCACGGTGCGCGATCGCGGCGACGCTGTGTCCGGTGACGGCGCGGCCTCCGCGGCCTCCGCCGGATCCGGCGTGAGCACGGCGTCGCCGCCGTCCACCAGCAGGCCGGTGCCCGGCCCGTCTAGCACCAGCACGGACGCGATCAGCCGATAGCCGACCTTCGGAATCGTCTCGATGTAGCGCGCCGGCTTGACGTCGTCGGCGAGCGCGCGGCGCAGCTCCTTGATCGCCTGCGTCAGCACGTCCGGGGTGGTCACCCGGCCGGCCCAGACGCGATCGAGCAGCTGCTCGCGCGTGACGGTCGCGCCGGCATGGCGGACGAGCTCGATCAGCACCGCCATCGCCTTGCTGGTCAGGCGCGCGCTTTCGGGCCGCGTGACGATGCGCAGCGCGCCGACGTCGATCACGTGCTCGCCAATGCGCAGGCGAAGATTCGACTGCGTCAGGAGGGAGTCGGTCGCACGCTGGGGAGAGACGTGCAGGTTCATGCCGCGATTTCTAACAGAAAACGCAGGGCCGTACGACGTTCCGCGCAAGAACGGCAACAACGGCGACGCCGCGCGGCCTGCGCCCGCCACGCAGGCTGCGGACCGGAACGTCTCAGCCGGAAGACTGCAGCAGCGGCGGCAACGGACAGCGCAGCGCGGCGCAGACCGTGCGCAGCAGTTCCGCCTCGGCGACGCTGACCTTGCCGTCGGTGCCAATCGCGCGCGTCAGCGCGCGCACGACCAGTTCCTTGCCCGCCGGATCGAGGCGGTCGAGCCGCGGCAGCGCGCGATCGAGCGCGGCTGCCCACTGTGCCGGCGGCGCGTAGGCGATGACGGCGTTCGGCAGCACCTCGTGCAAGCCGGCGGCGTAGGCGCGCCGCGCGGCGGCGGCGTCCTCGTGTCCGTGCGCGGCGAGCACGGCGAGCAGATCGCGCAGCTCGGCCGCCGCATCGCCGAGCTTGATGCGGCCGATGACCGGTCGCGCCGCCGGATTCAGCGCGGCGAAGACCTGCAGGTCGACCAGGCGCGCCAGGCAGTATTCCTGCAGGGTGACCCGGCTATCGGCATCGATCAGACGGCGCAGCACGTCGACGAAGACGTCCAGCTGCGGCCGCGGCCGCCGGCGCAGCGTCGGAAACGCCAGCGCAGCCAGCGGCAGCCGCTGCATCGGATGCAGGTCCGTGAGCGTCGCGCCGAAGGCGCGCACGATCTCGCGCGTGCCGGCGTCGTAGCGGGAGGCGACCAGCGCCAGCTGGCGCTCGCGCACGTCCGGTTCGGCATTGAGCAGCAGCGCGAGCACCAGCGGCACCGCGCGCTCGGGCTGGCGCGCCGCCTCGCGCAACGGCTCGGGAATCGTCGTGCGCAGCGTGCGCGCGATCGCGCGATCGTCGTCGTCGGGATTGCCGACCTGGCGCGCCACCGCCTGCGGCGTCAGCTCGACCTGGCTGCGCGCGTCGGGCAACGCGGCACCGCGCTCGCGCGGCACCGACGCAACGCCATCCGCCGGCGCGAAGCCGGCGATCGAGACGTCGGCGCGCTCGAGATCGCCGCCGCCGACCCGGATCGGTCGCGACCAGGCCGCCGCGATCTTCTTCAGTTCGCTCTCGCCGAACGCCGGATCGAGGCGGCGGATGCGCTCGGCCAGCGGCGGGTGCGTGGCGAACAGCGCGGAGTAGCCGACGCCGTCGCCGAACAGCATGTGCGCGACTTCCTCGGCGTCGCGGCCGACGAACCGGGAGCCTTCCGCCAGCGCGCCGATCTTCTTCAGCGCGCCGGCGATGCCGTCGGTCTGGCGCGTGAACTGCACCGCCGAGGCGTCGGCGAGGAATTCGCGCTGGCGCGAGATCGAGGCCTTGATCATGCGCGCGAGCACCACACCGAGATAGCCGGCGGCGAACAGGGCGAATCCGAGCAGGGCGGCGCTGCCGCCACCGCGGCCGGAGGTGATCCTGCGGCCGACCGTGGAGATCACGATCAGGCCGAACACGATGCCCATCAGGCGGATGTTCAGGCGCATGTCGCCGTTGAGGACGTGGCTGAACTCGTGACCGATCACGCCCTGCAGCTCGCTGCGGGTGAGTTTGTCGAGCGCGCCGCGCGTGACCGTGATCGCCGCGTCGGTCGGCGCGTAGCCGGCGGCGAACGCGTTGATGCCGGCCTCGTCCTCGAGCACGAAGATCTCCGGCACCGGCAGGCCGGAGGCGATCGCGATCTCCTCCACCACGTTGCGCAGGCGCCGGTAGGCCAGGTTGTCGCTGGAGGCCGGCACCGGCACCGCGCCGAGGCCGAGCGCCACCGCCTTGCCGCCGGCACGCAGCGTCGCCACGCGATACAGCGAGCCGAGCTGGATCACCAGCACCACCATCATGCTGACGAAAAGCAGAACCTGCCAACCGACGCGCCGCGCCTCGAAGCCGATCGCCAGCAGCACCGCCAGATCGATCACCGCGACGATCGCCACCATCGCGAGCGCGAACAGCCACAGCATGCGCCGCGACTGCCGGCGCGCCCGCTCCTGGTGCTCGAAGAAATTCATTCGTTCGGGGCCCAGGGCTGAGGGTTGAGAGCTGAGGGCTAGAGAGCTGAGGGCTGAGGGCTGAGGGCTGGAAGAGCCGCGCCTTTCAGCCCTCGACTCTCAGCCCAGCCCCGCGGCCCTTAGCCCTCAGCCCTCTAGCCCTCAGCCCTCAGCCCTCAGCCCTCAGAAAACGATACCTTGGGCACCTCGCGCTTGGCTTCCGACTCGATCTTCAGCGACTCGGCCGGCTGGAAGCCGAACAGGTTCGCCACGATCGATCCGGGAAACTGCTCGCGCCGGTTGTTGTAGCCCATGACCGCGTCGTTGTACGCCTGGCGGGAGAAGGCGACCTTGTTCTCGGTCGAAGTCAGCTCCTCGCTCAGCTGCATCATGTTCTGGTTGGCCTTCAGATCCGGATACGCCTCCGACAGCGCGAACAGGCGCCCGAGCGACTGGGTCAGCGCATTGTCGGCACCGGCCAGCTGCTGCATCGCCTCGGCGTCGCCGGGATTGGACTTCGCCGCCGACAGGCCGGAGACGGCCGAATTGCGCGCCTGAATCACCGCCTCGAGCGTTTCGCGCTCGTGGTTCATGTAGCCCTTCGCGGTTTCCACCAGGTTCGGAATCAGGTCGTAGCGGCGCGTCAACTGGACGTCGATCTGCGCGAACGCATTCCTGTACGCATTGCGGCCGGTCACCAGGCCGTTGTAGAGGCCGATGAAGAAAAATCCGATGCCGACCAGAATAGCCAGGAAAATCAGCAGGCTCATGTTTCTTTCCCCCTCGCGATGCGGCTAGAATCGACGCGGTTCGAGCATAGCAGCCGGATGTTGCCTGCACGAGGTCGCGGCAGATTCCGGCTCGGAGATGGCATTGAGCAGTACCTCGCGCGTCCTGATCGCCTTGCTGGCGGCCGTCGCCGTCGCAGCTTCCGCTTCCGTCGCCGCCGCGACGAAGAAATCCAAGACCGCGCAGCGCACCCCGGCCGCCGCGGTCGCGAAGAAGTCCCCGGCCACGAAGAAAAACGCCGCTGTTTCGAAGAAGGCGGTCGCACCGAAGAAGGCCGCGGCCGGCAAGCGCGGCAAGCAGGTGGCGGTGCGCAAGCGCCCGTTCGTCGCGCCGCCGCCGATCGTGATTCCGGTCGCCGACTCGCGCGCGGTCGCGCACGACGCCGCCGGCATCGCGCGCGATTTCGACCGCTGGCTCGACGGCGTCGAAGCCTCCAACGGCGTCGCCGGCCTCAGCGCGGCGATCGTCAAGGACGACAAGGTCCTGCTCGAACGCGGCATCGGCTTCGCCGACGTGACCACGCGCGAACCGGTCTCCGGCGACACCGTGTTCCGCCTCGCCTCGCTGTCCAAGGCGTTCGCCGCCACGCTGGCGGGCCTGCTGGTGGAGCGCAACCAGCTGCACTGGGACACGCGCGTCGCCGACGTGCTGCCGGCGTTCACGCTCAACGACGTGCAGGGCGCGCAGAAGCTGACCGTGCGCGACATCCTCAGCCATCGCGTCGGCCTGCCGCACAACACCTACGACAACCTGCTCGAGCAGGACGAGCCGTACCAGCTGCTCGTCGAACGCCTCGGCGAGGTGCCGCTGACCTGCCCCGTCGGCGACTGCTACGGCTACCAGAACATCGCCTTCAGCCTGATCGGCGACGTCACCTACGCGTCGACCGGCGATTTCTACTATCACCAGGTCGAGAAGCGCATCTTCCATCCGCTCGGCATGCGCACCGCGACCTACGGCCGCGAAGCGCTGGAAGGCTCCAAGAGCTGGGCGCGCCCGCATCATCGCGTCGGCGCCGACAGCTGGTCGCCGTTCGCGCCGAAGGAAAACTACTACCACGTGGCGCCGGCGGCCGGCGTCAACGCCAGCATCCGCGACATGGAGCAATGGCTGATCGCGCAGATGGGCGGACGCCCGGACGTGCTGTCGCCGCAGCTGCTGGCCACGCTGCACACGCCGCTGGTGGAAACCGAGCGCGAGAAGCGCGCCTCGCCGTGGCGCCGCGGCCGGCTGTTCGACGCGCAGTACGCGCTCGGCTGGCGCATCTACGATTACGCCGGCACCACGCTCGTCTTCCACGCCGGCGCCGTGCAGGGCTATCGCGCGATCATCGCTTTCCTGCCGAAGTACCGTTTCGGCGCGGTCATGATGTGGAACTGCGAATCGGCCGTGCCGATGGGCCTGATGCCGATGCTGATCGACCGCTACCTCGGTCTTCCCGAGGTCAACTGGGCGGGCATCGACCACGGCGACAGCCCGGACCTGGCCGGCGGCTCGGACTGAGCCGGATCCGACGCCGTCCGTGCCGCGCGGCGGCGCCCGCCGATCCTCGAGAAACCGCGAGATGCGCCACAGGCGTCGTGCCCGAAGGCACGACGCCGACGCTGCGCTAGTCGCCGAGCTTGAACTCGATCCGGCGCCGCAGGTTCGTCGCGATCGGCTGTCCCTTGTCCAGGCGCGGCTCGAACCTCGCCTGCTGGATGGCCCGCACCGCCTCGCGATCGAACACGCGCGGCGGACTCGACGACACCGCGCGCGCGTTCTGCACGCTGCCGTCGGCGGCCACCGTGAACTCGACCTCGACCCAGCCGCTCTGCCGGTTGCGCGCCGCGGTGGCGGGATACTCGGGCTGGGGCGCCTTGGTCATGCGCGCGTCGCGCGTCTCGCCCGCCGGCGCGACCGGCTCCGGTGCGGGCGCGGGCGCCGCGCTCGGCGGTGGCGTCGCGCGCGCGATTTCGGTCGGACGTGCCGCCGGCGCCGCGGCCGGCG